>NZ_KB291337.1:21538-22069 GCF_000318275.2 Capnocytophaga sp. oral taxon 332 str. F0381 | reverse complement strand
TTTCTATTTTGAAATAGTTTCTCGGATCTGTTGTTGAAATACCGTTGTAAATAATTACTTCTGTACTTTCGGGTATATCAGGAACTGTAGGGGTACTTACCGTTGGCGTGCTCACTGTCGGAGTCGTTACCGTTGGAGTACTTACCGTTGGAGTACTCACTGTTGGCGTGCTCACAGTCGGAGTACTTACCGTTGGAGTCGTTACTGTTGGGGTGCTTACCGTAGGGGTGCTCACTGTTGGGGTGCTTACCGTAGGAGTGCTCACTGTTGGGGTGCTTACCGTAGGAGTGCTCACTGTCGGAGTCGTTACCGTTGGGGTACTTACCGTTGGTGTTGTTACGGTTGGTGTTGTTACGGTTGGAGTGCTCACTGTTGGCGTACTTACCGTAGGAGTGCTCACTGTCGGTGTCGTTACCGTTGGAGTGCTCACTGTCGGAGTCGTTACCGTTGGTGTACTTACTGTCGGAGTACTTACAGTAGGAGTGCTCACTGTCGGAGTACTTACCGTTGGCGTGCTCACTGTCGGAGTCG
>NZ_KB291337.1:18172-21518 GCF_000318275.2 Capnocytophaga sp. oral taxon 332 str. F0381 | reverse complement strand
GCGTGCTCACTGTCGGAGTCGTTACCGTTGGCGTACTCACTGTAGGAGTACTCACAGTTGGAGTCGTTACCGTAGGCGTACTTACCGTTGGAGTACTTACCGTTGGAGTGCTCACTGTCGGTGTCGTCACCGTTGGAGTGCTTACCGTTGGTGTATTTACTGTCGGAGTACTTACCGTTGGTGTGCTCACAGTCGGGGTACTTACTGTAGGTGTACTTACCGTTGGTGTACTTACTGTCGGTGTCGTTACCGTTGGTGTGCTCACTGTTGGAGTACTCACTGTCGGTGTCGTTACTGTAGGGTTAGGATTAATAGTAATTATTTGTTGATAACGATTCTCGTTATGAACACTATCCTCTACAAACCACGTATAACGCACTTCTATCTTTTTGCCATTTTTGTCGTATTTACTTTCTTCACTTGAAGTTACTTCTAATACTCCTCCGCAGTTATCAGTAGCAGTAAGATTTTCTCTTAAAGGCACTTCGTCTTCACTTTTTACAGTCATACTCTTCGGATAAGATGAAAGCTCTGGTCTTTGTGTGTCTTTCAGAAAAATTTGCTGTGTGTGCCTAATAGGAAGTGCACCATCGGCATAAGCTATCCAAGAGCGTGTAATTTTATAGGATTTTTTATCTCCTTCTTTCATTTCTTCCTCATAGTCTATATGAATATTATCAGCTCCTTCTGCTTTTACCTCAGCTTTTTCAGGTATTTCTCCCTTGCACTGCACGTGCATATCTTTAGGCAAATCTCCCACAAAGTGTAAACTATTGGTAAGAGCGTCTTTTTCGTAGTAGATAAATTGCTGTGCGGTAGCTGTGCGGTTACACTGGTCTGAGGCTACCCATTTGCGCAGTAAATAGGTAGTGTGATCTTCTTCCGTAAATGTTACTTGGGCTACCTTATTACGGCAGTAATTAGCAACTGCTGTAACAGTAGGTGCTTCTGGTACTTGCCCTTTTTTTACAGTTATTGTAGGTTCTGGCAAATTTTTAAAGGTAATATCAGGACTGTGCATATCCGATAAATAAGGATAGTTCTTGCTGACAGCATAAGCTATATGGTCAATTACTTCTATTTTAAAGTATTCTTCCATATATGAGCTACCTCCATTCCACCCTCTAGCTCGTGCAGGAAAAATAACAGTAGCTTTACCATTGTTCGGAATTCCTTCGGCTAACACATATTTATAGCTTTTTCCATAATCGTCCGAAAAAAGAATACGCACTTTGCTATCTTCGCCAAAAATATTTTTATCAACATCCCAAAAGATAGTGGTTTCTTTGCCGTATTTAAATCTGCCTGCACTGCTTTTGCTTACATTAGTTATTCTAAAAGGAGTACCATCTACTATATTTACCTTAGTTTCATACACATCATAAAGAGCTGCGTGAGGTTTGCCGTTTTTGTAAGCTCCTACTTTGCCATCACACACACCCAACCAAAAGGTAAAATCTCCAGTTTCTGTGGGTTTTGTAAATTTATAATCTACAGGCTTCCACTCATTGCTTTCATTCCTTTTATAAGGCTGATAGAACTCTATACGATTGCTTTCTGTAGGGCGATTAGAAGGAAAACGGGCTTTCCCAAATGCCAAAAAATCAGCTTGGTGAGCCATATAAAGTAGCGGGTCTCCATCAGGGTCGCTGGCTTCTATAGTAAACTGAAAATAAGTATTAGGAGGCAATTTGTAATTTTTTTTCAATGTAGAACGATTGATTACAGGAGCACGATTGTCCGATACCTCACCATAAGGAATATTAGCTTGTGGCACCCCTACCAATTGGGTACGCTCCTTGTCGCTATAGTAAGCATCGTGCAGATTAGTACGATTGCGAATCGTATAGATTGAAGGCAACGAAAAATAAGTGCCATAAGGGTCGTTGATGTAACTCATTATAGAGTTTCCTCTATCAGGCTCTGTAAATGACGAAGCCGTTTGTCCTCCAATAGTAAAAGTATGCGCCGAACCTAATAAGTGTCCTAATTCGTGTAGTATGATATAAAACTCGTGATTGGCAATACAACCACCTTTCAGTTTCCCTGTGATTTCGCCCAAATGTGCCAACCCACGATTATCCTTATATACCGAAAATACTATACCTGCATCGTAATTTTCTTCACCTATCAAGCTGTTAAAATCGCCTGTAGCTCTCTCAACTACCGTTCTTACTGTGGGAAAGTCATACACTTCCTTTTCTTTAGTAGTGATGATAAGGCGAGGGTCGTTTACCAATTCAAATTGGCAACCAATCTCTCTGCCACACACCTCATTAAGCCCTGTTTGCACTTCTGTCATAAAGGCTTTTGCTTTGTCAACATCTCTCTGGCAGTGCCTTACAAAAAAACTGTAGTCAATGAGCATTGCCAAGCGGAAGGTTCTCAGTACATTACTATTGTAAAGCACTCGTTTGTCTTCTGAAGGAAGTGTCATTTGGGTATTTTCACTACTTCTCGCCATAGAGCTTATTCGCGAGGTAGCAGCCCTTGGTGCGGCAGTATTACAATTTCCATCGGCACAAGTACCGCAGCTAAAATGACTCCTTTCAGTAGAAACTTTTAGCACTCCCTTTTCGCTACTTAAAAAATAAGTTTTTCCTTCGTGCCATACCTCACCCGATAGGGTTGTGGCATTGAGCGAAATACTACCCGCAAAAGCACCATTATAGTAGGCTACAAAGGTACGAAAGCCCTCTTGTGCAAGCGAGTTATCGCGTTGGTACCACTTTAGAGCAATGTTTTTGCCCCCTGCGGGTACACTCCATTCTACAGAGTTGCCCTCTTCAAATAAGCGCGCAATCTGAGATACTTTTTCTTGTGCATTTATAGTTCCTATAGCTAAAAACCATAATGCTAATAGTCGTAATATATTCATATTGTTAGTGTCATCTTATGTATAAGAATCCTTTTTTACTTTCTAATTGTCCATTTTTATAATAAGTAGCAATATAAAAATAAGTGCCAGCTAATTTTTTTCGACTTCCTATTATATTGCCCACATTGGCAACACCCCTAAATATTTCTCCTCTTTCTTGATAATGGTCACTTTCATATACCTTTAGTCCCATTTCGTCAAAAATAATTACTGAAATAGGTTTGTCAATATCAACATTTTCTATTTTGAAATAGTTTCTCGGATCTGTTGTCGAAATACCATTGTAAATAATTACTTCTTCTGTCGGACTATTTACCGTTGGGGTACTTACCGTTGGAGTGCTCACTGTCGGCGTGCTTACCGTTGGAGTGCTCACTGTCGGTGTACTTACCGTTGGACTGCTCACTGTTGGGGTGCTCACTGTTGGAGTACTTACTGTCGGAGTGCTCACTGTTGGAGTACTTACTG
>NZ_KB291337.1:4045-18152 GCF_000318275.2 Capnocytophaga sp. oral taxon 332 str. F0381 | reverse complement strand
TGGGGTGCTTACCGTTGGTGTGCTCACTGTCGGATTATTTACCGTTGGTGTACTTACTGTTGGAGTGCTCACTGTCGGTGTACTTACTGTTGGAGTGCTCACTGTTGGAGTGCTCACTGTCGGACTGCTCACTGTTGGGGTGCTCACAGTCGGGGTACTTACTGTCGGACTGCTCACAGTCGGGGTACTTACTGTTGGAGTCGTTACTGTTGGCGTGTTCACGGTTGGTGTCGTAGTCTTAGGCTGAATGGTAATCGTCTGTGTATGAAAAACACTATTGCCACAACCATCGGTAGCTTCCCAGCGGTATATTACCTTATTTGCTACTACTTTTTTAGTAGGCAACACTTTCAATACTCCTGCACAGTTGTCATTAGCTGTCAAAAGTAAGTTGTCAGGCAAGTGACTGCCCTCCTCAAAAGTCTGATCAGTAGGTAATACCCCCGCAAAAGTAGGAGCAACCTCATCTTTCACTGTAATATATTGTTCAAAAATTAGTGTCGTATGGCACTCATCTACAAAATGATAACTTCGTTTTAAGCTGTAATGATTAGTACATTGCTTATTGGTTTCCTCTTCTGTAATTTCCGATGTAATACTACCACAACCTCCTTGTGTTTCTATTTTTGCCGCAGCGGGTATTTCACTTGCACAAGCTACCGTAATATACTGATTAGGCAAGCTATTCACTACAAACGTAAGCGGGTCTGGCGTAGGTTGAGGTTCAGGTGTAGGCTCAGGTGTAGGCTCAGGCTCAGGGTCTGGTTCGGGCTCAGGGTCAGGGGCATTTTTGTTCTTTTCTATCATAAAGCCGCCTAGGTGATAAGGTTTAGTGCACGAAAGAGCAAAAGCTAAACCATCAATCACCTCTATTTTTATGATGCCTTGTCCTCTTTCCTTGCCAAAGTGTCCGTGAGTGCTTGTAATAGTGATGTTAGGCAACTGCACCTCGCAAGTGCCGTTGTTGTCAGCTTGTTTTTTCAGTATATATTTAAAGGTCTTTCCCGAGTCGTCCGATAGCAAAATACGCACTTTGCTATTCTTCGCAAAAATATTTTTATCTACCTGCCAATGCAGTGTAATCCGTTCTCCTCCTTTATAAGTTTTGTTTCGTTCCCATTTGCCATTGTCGAAGTCTTTAATAGCAAAAGGTTCGCCTTCAGCTATTTTTAGCGTCACCTCTTCCACATCGTATTTCACTACGTGGTTGCGGTCTGCCCTATTGTGGTCGGCAGCGGCTAACCAAAAAGTAAAAGTACCAGGACTATATCCTAAAGGCGAAGTAGCAGCTATAGGTACAAAAGTATTGCGTTCACTTTCAAGCCAAGTAGTCTCAAAACGTATATTGCCATTAGTCTTCCCCTTATAAGTCATAAAGCGGGCGTTAGATTTAGTAGAGTGAAAGCGCCTATCGGCTTGGTGGGCTATATAAGTAATAGTGTCGTTTTCAGCATCACTACCCGATAAGTAAAACTGAAAGTAAGTATCTTTAGGAATTACGTATATTTTCTTTAAGTGTTTTCTGTCTAATACAGGCGGCTGGTTGTTGCTCTTCACGCCATACACAAGGTTAGAGCCGGTGCCTTCTACACGTTTCCCCGCCTCTTGAGTGCGCCCCACATCAGCATAATACGCCATCGAATTACCCAAAAATTTACGTATAGTTTCCAAATTCACCAATGAAAAGAAATCGCGAGGGTACTCGTGCCCGTAGCTCATAATCGACTGACCTGAGCCTATTTCTGTCTTGCTCGAATATTGTCCGCCGTTAGAAAAAGTATGGTCAGCCCCAAACATATGCCCTATTTCGTGAGCTATAGTTGAAGGTTTTATAGGGCGTGCAGCCGCATTCGCTTTATTATGTTGCTCATAAGCCGAATAAACCATCGCCAACCCGTTATATTTTTCTCTATAATCTGCCAAAATAACTGCCAAATCATACTTTTTAGGGTCATAATGTTTGTTAAGAGTAATCGTACCGTTGTTTACTACCTCATTAGCTGCTTCTCCTCTGCGAAAGAGCTGATCTTTTGCAGTAGTAAAAATAAGAGCCTCATCATCTACCAAAGTAAAATCTACCCCTACATCATTGCGGTATAGTTCATTTGCAAAAGCAATGGTAGCATTCCAAAAAGCCTTAATTCTATTAGTATCTCTATTAAAAAATTTCGAATCGTAAATGCTGTAATCTACCGGAAGTGCCAACCGATAGTGCCTAAATACCCCATCGGTATGAATAAGAGCCTTAGGGTAAAGCGAATTGTATATTTCAGGTTGTTCAATAGGAGGGTCATTCTTGTCCTCATTATCTTCAGGAAACATATTTCGCCCTGTAGGGAGCGATGGTGTTGTGGGCTGGTTGCCACAAGCACTCTCATCTGTAATTTCTGTAACAGTTAAGTAACCCTTTTTGTTACTGCCCAATACATACGATTTTCCTCTGTAAAACACTTCTCCATTAAGCGTTTTCAAATTCATACTGATAACACCTACAAAATTTCCTTGATGGTATCCTACGTAATTGCGAAAGCCATCAGTACTAAAATTGTTGTTACGCTCTTGCCATTCAATGGGTAAAGTTTCGGTTTTTTGAAGAGGAACTGCCCAGCTAATAGTTTTATTTTGCGTAAAATAATTGAAGATTTCTGCTACTTTTTGTTGTGCGTTGGCGGTCTGCAAACCTATAATCAATGCACAACAATAGTATAATATTGTTTTCATTGTCCTATATTAGTTTGACATTGCAAAGGTAAGAACTAATATTCAACTGGCAAAATATTTTAATATAAATTTTATTAATAATATTATTTGTTTAACAAAAATAAGTCTAACTACCCAACACTATCCGCCAAAGCACACCGCCTCCCAATTCAAAATTCATTAAACATTAAGTATCAATAATTAAACATTATTTCGTATCTTTGCCCCGTTAATCATAAATCGTTTAACATTAAACAAAATGCAAATTACCAACACTGTTTTAATGATACGTCCTGTACGTTTCAGAATGAACGAACAAACGGCTGTCAACAACTATTTTCAAGAGAAAATAGATACAGAAAACCAGCAAATTAACCACCAAGCGCAACAAGAATTTGATACCTTCGTACAAAAACTTCGTTTGGTAGGGGTAAAAGTAATCGTAGTAGATGATATTTACGAGCAAAACACCCCCGATTCCGTCTTCCCTAACAATTGGATTTCTTTCCATCAAAACGGAAACGTTGCCTTATACCCTATGTTTGCCGAAAATCGCCGCCGCGAGCGCCGCGAAGATATTCTTGATAAAATAGAAGCTGAAGGTTTCAACATCGAAAATATCTATGATTACACTAGTGCCGAACAAGAAAACATCTTTTTAGAAGGCACAGGCGTTATGATACTCGATAGGGTAAATCGCAAGGCTTATTGTGCCCTATCGCCTCGTGCAGACGAAGACCTCTTCATTGAATTTTGTGAAGACTTTGAGTACACCCCCATTATCTTCCACGCCTACCAACAAGTAGACGATAAGCAAGCCCTCATCTATCACACCAACGTGATGATGGCTGTAGGCGATACCTTTGCTGTAATTTGTGCCGATAGCATCACCGACAAAAAAGAACGAAAAAATGTATTAGCACACCTCAAAGACGACAAGAAAGACATTATCTACATCACCACACAACAAATGCATCAGTTTGCAGGTAATATGCTGCAAGTACAAGGCGATAACAGCACTTATTTAGTAATGAGCGATGCCGCTTACCAATCGCTTACCCCTGCACAAATCAATCAATTAGAACAACATACCAAAATATTACACACCAATCTCACTACCATCGAAACCTGCGGCGGCGGTAGTGCCCGCTGTATGTTGGCAGAAGTATTTTTGCCTAAATATAACTCATAATTCAAAAATCACATCTTTTATAAAAATGGATAAAATAGCATACATTAAATCTAAAATACGCGATGTTGAAAACTTCCCTAAGGAAGGTATTATTTTCAAAGACATTACTCCCCTATTAATGGATGTAAAAGGCGTAACTTATGTAATTGATACTTTAGTAGAAAACCTACATGGGCAACGTATCGATAAAGTAATCGGTATGGAAAGTCGTGGCTTCTTCTTCGGAATGCTACTTGCTCAGCGCCTAAATGCAGGCTTTGTACCCGTACGTAAAAAAGGAAAACTACCCTGCAAAACTATTGCGCAAACTTACAACTTAGAATACGGACAAGACGTACTCGAAATTCACGAAGATGCCATCAACAAAGGCGAAAACATACTTATTCACGATGATATCCTCGCCACTGGAGGAACAGCCGAAGCTGTCGTAAAATTAGTTGAGCGACTTGGTGGCAACATCGTCCAACTCGATTTTTTAATGGAACTCACTTTCCTAAACGGGCGTAACAAACTTAAAGATTATCCTGTTTATAGTATCATCAGTTAGTACCTTATATTTATAAAAAGAGCAAAGCGGTTTTCCACTTTGCTCTTTTTTATTGTTTTCTTAATTCTCAACTATTTGCTGTAAAGTGCTCTCAGCTCTTTAGCCGTTTCCACCATTGCACGCAATGCTGCTTTGGTTTCAGGCCAGTGGCGTGTTTTAAGTCCGCAGTCAGGGTTTACCCATAGCTGCTCTTTAGCCACTACGCTGATAGCTTTCTTCATCAAGTCTGTCATTTCTTGTTGTGAAGGCACTCGTGGTGAGTGAATATCATACACCCCAGGACCTATTTCATTAGGATATTTAAAATCTCCAAACACATCCAAAAGCTCCATTTGTGAGCGTGAGCACTCTATGGTAATCACATCAGCATCCATATCTGCAATAGCTTCAATCATATCATTGAATTCCGAATAGCACATATGTGTATGTATTTGTGTTTCATCTTGTACTCCAGATGCCGAAATACGGAACGCTTTGATAGCCCAATCAAAGTAAGCCTTCCACTCGCTTTTGCGCAATGGCAGCCCCTCACGTATTGCAGGCTCATCTATTTGGATAACCTTAATACCCGCTTTTTCCAAATCCACTACCTCATCGCGAATTGCCAAGGCTATTTGCAAACAAGTTTCCGAACGTGGTTGGTCATCGCGCACAAACGACCATTGTAGGATAGTTACAGGACCCGTAAGCATACCTTTCACAGGTAATTTAGTAAGCGATTGCGCATATTGACTCCAGCGTACAGTCATCGGTTCAGGACGTGAAATATCACCAAAGATAATCGGTGGTTTTACGCAACGCGAACCGTAGCTTTGTACCCAGCCAAATTTAGTAAAGGTATATCCTTTTAGCAACTCACCAAAATATTCCACCATATCATTACGCTCAAATTCGCCGTGTACAAGAACATCTATCTGAGTATCCTCCTGAAAACGAATAGACTCTTCAATTTCTTTTTCTAATAGCTTATCGTATTCAGCTTGTGTAAGTTCTCCTTTCTTAAAGCGAGCACGCCAGCTGCGCACCTCATCTGTTTGCGGGAACGAACCTATGGTAGTCGTTGGGAAAGCTGGCAAGTGAAGCGATTTGTGTTGAGCTTCTTTGCGAACATCAAACGGATGCAAGCGTTGCGCATCTTTATCAGTAATTTTCTGTACGCGCTCTTTCACTGCTTTATCGTGAATAAGCGTTGAAGTTTTGCGGTTTTCAGCAGCTTTTTTATTCTCTTCAAAGATAGCTTTTACCTGCTCACATACCTTCCCTGTAGCAAGGGCTTGTAGAGTTGTAACCTCTTTTACTTTTTGTTTAGCAAATGCCAACCATTGTTTAATTTCAGCTGTAAGTACTTTCTCATTGTTTTCAAGCTCAAGGTTGCAAGGCGAATGCAATAATGAGCACGAAGTACTCACCCACAAGCGATCAGCCCCAATAGCTTCTTTAGCTTTTTCAATCAATGCCAATGAATGTTCAAAGTTATTTTTCCACACATTGCGCCCATCCACTACCCCAAGCGATAGCTTTTTATCAGCAGGAAGAGCTTTAAGCACCCTATCAAGCTGTGCTGCAGCGCGCACCAAGTCTATGTGCAACACATCAAAAGGCAATGATACTGCCAACTCTGTATTATTATCTAGCGCACCAAAGTAAGTAGTAAGTACAAATTCAGTAGTAGGGAATTTACTTCTTAGTTCAGCATATACTTTTTTGTATACAGCCTCAGCTCCTTCAGGAAGGTCAAGCACCAAATAAGGCTCATCTATCTGAATAGTTTTTGCACCTGCACTCACCAAGCTTTCTACTATTTGCAAGTACACAGGCAATAAGCGATCTGCAAGCTCTAAACGGTGAAAACCTTGTTCTTTCTCTTTACCAAGCAACAAGTAAGTAACCAACCCTATAAGCACAGGTTTAGTATCAAATCCGTGCTTTTTAGCCAATTGATATTCTTGCAAAGGTTTGTTTACAAGAATACGAAACTCCTGATTTTTAGTAAATTCAGGCACTATATAATGGTAATTCGTATCAAACCACTTAGTCATTTCCATAGCGGTGATATCGATTCCATCTTTCTGATAACCACGTGCCAAAGCGTAATAACGCTCTGTATCTCTCAACTTGTGAATAGGGGCAAAACGCTCCGGAATAGCGTTCACCGTAAATGAAAAGTCAAGCATCTGGTCGTAGAAAGAAAAATCATTTGAAGGAATCAAGTCTACACCTGCCTCCTTCTGTAGTGTCCAATTATGAACACGAATATTCTCAGCAACAGACAAAAGCTCTTCTTCGCTGATTTTACCAGCCCAAAAAGCCTCATTAGCCTTCTTAAGTTCTCGTTTTTCACCTATACGAGGATAACCTAATACGTTTGATTTCATATATTCTTTTTAAATTTGCGCAAAGATACAAAATTATTTTCAATTACCATCTATACCAAAAGTACTAATTTTTGAAGAATGTCAAATTCCCATTATCCCTAAACACAGCAAATGGCAATTCAAATCCTTCCATCTTCTTCCCGTTCAGCTGCACACTCTCTACCAGTTCACTACCCTTACTGCGTTCCACACTCTTTATCAAAAACTTTTTATTATCAGGCAATTGCAAGGTTACCGATTTAAATAATGGGCTACCCAGCACATACACATCATCAGCGGGCGTAACAGGGTAAAAGCCCAATGCCGAAAACACGTACCAAGCCGAAGTCTGTCCATTATCCTCATCACCACAATAGCCATCAGGGGTAGGCGCATATAGTTTTTCCATTACCTCCCGCACTTTGCGTTGTGTTTTTTCTGGCTTACCTGCATACTGATAAAGGTATATCAAATGCTGCACTGGCTGATTGCCGTGAGCGTAATTCCCCATATCCATCACCTGCATTTCGCGTATTTCGTGTATCGTAAAGCCGTAGTAACTATCGTCAAAAAGCGGAGGCATCTCAAATACTTGGTCTATTTTTTTCGCAAAGGCTTCCTTACCGCCCATCAAACTGATAAGCCCATTTATATCCTGAAATACCGACCACGTGTAGTGCAAGCTATTCCCTTCCGTAAAAGCATCACCCCATTTTAGCGGATTAAAAGGCGTTTGAAACTTCCCATCTTTATTTCTGCCGCGCATCCATTTAGTTTCTGGGTCAAACACATTTTTATAGCGTTCCATCTGCTCGTAGTATTGTTTGGCAATAGCCACTTTGCCCATCTTTTCTGCCATACGAGCTATGCAATAATCAGCATAAGCATATTCCAGCGTGCGTGCCACATTTTCATTAATATTCACATTATAAGGCACATAACCCAGTTCGTTGTAGTAATCTACCCCCTCACGCCCCACCGATTTCACTGGGCGACCTTTCTCTTGGGTAGCATTCTTCAGCATCGCCTCCAATAGTATTTCAGCATCAGCTTGTGCTATATTCCCCTTCAAATAAGCATCTGCTATTATCGATGCCGAATTAGAGCCTATCATACAATCTCTATGCCCAGGGCTTGCCCATTCAGGCAGCCATCCACTTTCTTTATAAGTATTCACCAAGCCCTTCATTATCTGCTGATTCATTTCTGGATACAACAAATTGAACAAAGGAAATACAGCCCTGAAGGTATCCCAAAAACCATTATCGGTATACATATACCCCGCCTCTACTTTACCGTTATAAGGACTGTAGTGCACTATTTTCCCCTCTTCATCTATCTCGTAGAATGTACGCGGAAAAAGCAATACCCTATACAAGCAAGAGTAAAATGTACGTAAGTGGTCTATATTATCATCTTCCACCTGCACCTTTCCTAATTCACGCTCCCATAAGTCGAAAGCCTTTTGTTTTGTCTGTTCAAAAGTATCACTACCTATTTCCGTCTGCAAATTGCGCTCAGCCTGCATTGGCGATATAAAAGACGAGGCAACTTTCACGGTTACCTGCTCCCCTCTTTTGGTAGCAAAACCTATTACAGCACCTGTATGGTCGCCAGTACTTTCATTTTTCCCAGTCAGTTTATAGCCATCGCCCCAAGTGTTAGTCAGTTCAAAATCCTTATCAAAAGTAGCTACAAAATAATTATGAAAGTTTTCAGGCACACCACCACTATTATTGCGGACATATCCTATAATTTTTCTCTCTTCGGGAATTACCTTCACCATCGACCCTTTGAAAAAAGCATCTAATAATAAATACGACTTTTGATTTTCAGGAAAAGTAACCCGAAACTGCGCCGCGCGGTTAGTAGCAGTAATTTCTACCGATGTGTCATAATCAGCCAAATACACCTTGTAGTAATGAGGTTGTGCTGTTTCAGCTTTGTGTGAAAACCACGAAGCGCGCTCCTCCTCTTTTATCTTCAGCTCACCTGTTACAGGCATCAACGAAAATGCCCCATAGTCATTTATCCACGGACTTGGTTGGTGGGTTTGTTTAAAACCTCTTATTTTATCAGCGTGATATTGGTATGCCCATCCATCGCCCATCTTTCCTGTCTGGGGAGTCCAAAAGTTCATTCCCCAAGGCACCGCTATAGCAGGGTAAGTATTCCCGTTGGATAAGTCAAAGCGCGAGTCTGTCCCCATTAGCGTATTCACATAGTTAGTGTATGGCACGGTTTCCACTACAGCAGTAGCCACCTCTTGTCGTTTCTCTTCACGAGGGGCAACGGACTTATTGCAAGCCACTACCACACTTAGCAAACTCAAAATAACAATCCTCCTCATAATTCATTAAATATTAGTTGTTAAACATTTATTACATTCTTTTAAATCTATTATGTGTCCAAAGATAATACGCAGGCTCATCATATATCTGCCTATTTACCCGTTCAAAAAACATATCTGTAATTTGGTAATCCACAAATTCTTGCGGATTTTCTGCCAATACCTCAAAAGTCGTCTGGTAATACCCGCGTTTCACCTTTTCTATTTTTGCAAAAACAATCACCGTATTCAAGGCTTTACCCAATCGCTCTGCTCCAGTAAATACAGGAACACGCAAACCCAAAAAAGGACGCTTATAATTCTTTTTGTTATTAGGCACTTGGTCACTTGCAAATCCATAACAATACACCCCCTGTTCATCTTTGTGCCGCTTCATCTCTTTGTGAGCCGTATAGCGCGACAGCAAATAACTGTGATGTTTGGTTCGTATTTTCTGCAAAAACTTGTCAAAATACTTGTTTGATAAAGGCGTATAAAGCGCATACGATTTGTGTTTCAAGTAATAAGCCAATGACAGCAACCACTCATAGCTCGCATAGTGGCTACACATAAAAAGTATATTGCGCTCTTCATCTTCGTATTTTCGCAACACTTCTATATTAGTAAACACCATACGGCGCTTCATCTCCTGCTCGCTCATCTTATACGACTTTACCATTTCCAATAGCGTATCGCAAAAGTGATGATAAAACTTTCGCTCTATCACCCTCAATTCTTCTGTCGTTTTAAACGGAAATGCCGTATGCAAATTCTTGCGTACCACCTTCACACGGTACTTTAGCAATACGTACATTACAAAGTAAAGCACATCCGAAACACAATACAACAGCCTAAAAGGTAATACCGATAACAACCAAATTATAGGATATGCTACCAAATATATTATATAATCCATTAATTATAAGCAATTCGCATTAAGTAATTCGTCTGCAAATATACAGAAAAAAACTTTGCCAAATTCATATTCAGCAAAGTTTTTTCTATTATATACACTTTTTATTATAAAAGCAATTTATCTACTTTTTTCAGTAGGATAAGCTATGTGTCCAAAGCCAAGACCTACAAACACGTTCAAATCTTTTCCACCACCTGCTAAGTTGCTGATGATAGAGCTTGAACCTATAGTTAAAAATGAACCCAATCGCAATCCAAAACCTACACTTGTTTTAGTAACCTCGTTGTATGAGATAGGCAAGTAAGCTCCAAAATAGCTAATATCGTAGTGAGGAGTAAGCGAATAAGTAGAAGCGTAGTTTGCATTATACTGGTCTGCTTTAGATTTTGAAGCCACGTTGATATTACCAGCAGCACTCACATAAAGCCCATCAATAATGCGATAGTCAGCACTCAAGTTCAAAGTCGTAGGCAAAGAACTCTTTACAGTACGTCCTGCTACTTGTGTAGTAGCTGTAGTCAAACCTGCTTTTGTCAAAGCCTCTTCCGATAAGTCATCAAGAGACAATTTTATAGCCCCCGATGCAGGCAATTGGTATCTAAACGATTGTTTATTAAGCTTATACTGAACATTTCCTATATCCATCAATGAAAGCCCTACTTTAAAGTCGTGCGGACGGTTGTGGCAAGTGCGGCAACCATCAAAACGGTATTCATATACCACACCAAGGTCTAACCCCATTGTAGAAGCCTCTTTCCCTAATAGCGAACTCGAACTTAAGTTGCTCAATTTCACCAAATCTGTACCCCCGTTTAGCACTTCAAAATTGCCTCCGCGAGAGTCTATATTCACCTTTAGTTTATCATTTTCTACAGTAAGTGATGCCGAACCAGCAAAATCACGGAAACCAACATACAGATTACCTGCTCCCATTATATATTTTACTGAAGCTCCTGCTTTAATAGCGTTATGTCCATCAAAATACAATTCGCCAGCCCACGAAAGCCCAAACTCAGAAAAACCGTGTAATACTACCTCTTGGTTCTTAAGATTGATACTATAGTTATTGCGAAGCTCCATATTTTTAACATCAGATATGTATGACTGTATCAGTTTCGCATCTATATCATTAATGTTGCCCAATGCACGCACACGTGTAAAGAACCCTACTGAGTGTTTATCGCCTATTTTAAAAAAAGCCGAAGGCCCCAATACATCTATATTCAAACGTGCATTGATATTGTTGTTGTTCAGTAAAGATTTGCTTGCACTCTCAAAGTTGTTGAAACTTTTTGCAATATCAGTACTCAATTTTACTGCATTAGTACCAATATTCACGTTGGCTAAGAACAAAGTTGCATCCCACGGACGTTTACTGCTAATCATATAAGCAGGATTGGCTGTGCGTTGCATCGTACCCGCATATTCACTTTCGCGAAAGCCCACAAACGATTGTTGCGCTTCAGCTGCAAAACCGCTTAATAATAACATTGTTAAAATTACTTTTTTCATTGTCTGTATTTATAAAAATCATTATTTCTATTTAGGGTACAAAGATACAAATTATTTTCTAATGCACAACCCTTTTCATTATTTTTCTTTGCTTTTATGAAGCACTCTGTATTCTTCGTAACATTGGCTGATAGCTTCCAATACCTGCAAGTCGTTTGCAGTCATTATAAAATCGTTAGAATAGTTGCACGAACGTATGATTTCTTCGAGTTCAGCCCTATCCACTTTTAGCAGTTCCAAAAGCGTTTCGCGGTCATAACGTGTAGAAAGTGCATCGCTCAGCTCATTATCTTTACGCATACTGCGCAGTTTTCGCAGTTCTTTTCCTTTGTTGCTAAATGAGCGATACAGCAAGTCGGCAGGGTTCATCACACTGTTCAGTACCCGCCCCACAGCACTGGCACTTGCCCTGCTTTCGTAGCCTATTTCTAAGCCCGATATACTATAACGTGTGTTGTTGTTAATAGGCGCATTTTTCGCATCTATATCTAAGTAACCTGTTAGTTTATAGGGGGTTACTACTACCTCTTCCAAAGCGTAGGCAAGTTCTGTCATCCCTATTTTCAGCCCCTGATATTTCACCATATCATTGGTTACCAACACTTTTGTTGATTTATATCCTAAAAATGAAATATACAAAGTATCATTCACAGCCACATTTATTACAAAGTCGCCTTTGTCATTGGTGGTAGTTCCTTTCACCTTATTCAAGTTCAAAATATGCACATTAGGCATCGGTTTGTTGTGCTGTACGCTATATATATGCCCGTGCAACTCAGTTTCCTGAGCCACAAGCGGTGTTACACATAGCAATAGGATAAACTTTAGTATATTCTTCATTGTAAAAAAATAGTTTTTAGACAAAATAAGAGGCTATCCGAAAAAAAACACAATTTCACTTTTGCAGTGTTCAACTTCCTTTTTCGGATACCCTCTTGATATTCCTGATATTATTAAGCTTTTCTTAGTTTTTCACGTTAAAAGCTTTTTCTTTAGGATAATAAGCCACACTACCAAGCGACTCTTCTATGCGAAGCAATTGGTTGTATTTAGCCATACGGTCTGAGCGTGATGCAGAACCTGTTTTTATTTGTCCTGTATTCAAAGCTACAGCAAGGTCAGCAATAGTATTATCCTCAGTTTCACCAGAGCGGTGCGACATTACCGCAGTATAACCAGCACGATTTGCCATTTCCACTGCTGCTATTGTTTCAGAAAGCGTTCCTATTTGGTTCACTTTGATAAGGATAGAGTTTGCGATACCTTTTGCGATACCTCTTTCAAGAATAGAAACGTTAGTAACAAACAAGTCATCACCTACCAATTGTACGCGGTCGCCAATTTTGTCAGTAAGCAATTTCCAGCCGTCCCAGTCATTCTGATCCATACCATCTTCAATAGAGATGATAGGGTATTTAGCCACCAATTCAGCCAAGTATTCAGCTTGTTCTGCTGAAGTACGCACTTTACCTTTAGAACCTTCAAAAATAGTATAGTCATATTTACCATCTTTGTAAAATTCAGATGAAGCACAGTCTAAGGCAATTTTAATGTCTTCACCCCATTTGTAGCCAGCTTTGTTTACAGCTTCTTTAATAGAGTCAAGCGCATCTTCAATGTCTTTGAAGTTAGGAGCGAAACCACCTTCATCACCCACAGCAGTACCCAATCCTTTGTTGTGCAACACCTTTTTAAGGTTGTGGAATACCTCTGCACCCATTTGGATAGCTTGTGAAAAGTCTTTTGCATTCACAGGCATAATCATAAATTCTTGGAAAGCAATAGGCGCATCAGAGTGAGCCCCAGCGTTGATGATATTCATCATAGGAACAGGCAAAGTGTGAGCACTTACACCCCCTACGTAACGGTACAAAGGCAAGCCCAATTCTTCAGCAGCAGCTCTTGCTACTGCCAACGAAACACCAAGGATAGCGTTAGCTCCCAATTTAGATTTGTTAGGAGTACCGTCAAGCGCAATCATTGTTTGGTCGATAAGGTTTTGTTCAAACACATTCATCCCTATCAATTCCTCAGCAATGATTTCGTTTACATTAGCAACAGCTTTTTGTACGCCTTTACCCAAATACTCCTTGCCACCATCGCGTAGTTCTACAGCCTCATATTCACCTGTTGAAGCCCCTGATGGCACTGCAGCTCTACCAAGAGCCCCAGCATCAGTCAATACATCTACTTCCACTGTGGGATTACCACGCGAGTCCAAAATCTGACGTGCATGCACGCTTACTATAATACTCATATTTTTTATATTTTGTTAAATTATTTACTTCTTTGGTTTTTTATACATTACCTATGAGTCCCACAAGTCGCACCTGTCCCACTCGTCCCACAAGTTCCCCGCTGGCGCAAGCTTGCAGCTTGTGCCCAATTCAGAATTCAAAATTCTCCTCCTGCGGCTCGCACTCCCACTAGTGCGCTACCCCCTTTGGCAAACTTTAAGAGTTTGCCAAAGTTTTTCAGAAGCATCACCCTCACAAGTCCCACCTGTCCCACCTGTCTCACCTGTCTCACAAGTCCCAAAAATCTGCCCGTGCGGCTC
>NZ_KB291337.1:0-4025 GCF_000318275.2 Capnocytophaga sp. oral taxon 332 str. F0381 | reverse complement strand
CCCAAAAATCTGCCCGTGCGGCTCGCACTCTCACCTGCCCCAAAAATCTGCCTGTGCGGCTCGCACCCCAACTGGCGCAAGCTTGCAGCTTGTGCCCAATTCAAAATTCAGAATTCAAAATTCAAAATTCTCCTCCTGCGGCTGGCGCCTAACGCCCAAAACTCTCTCTTCCCCAAAAGAATGGAGGCTCGATATCCAAAGCACGAAGGTATGTATACCCTTGTCCGCGGTGATGACTTTCATTTTCAATGAAGTATAGTATCCATTGAGTAAAGCTAAAAGTCATTTGATAGATAGTAAGCGGTTGAGTATAATCGCCTACTTTTTGCCATTCGCGGTCGAGGATTTCAGTACTCCTATCCCACAAAGCCAATACTTCTGCTTTAGTAGTAGGAAAAGTACCCTCCAAGAAAAGAGTATGTTGTTCCTGAAATCTCTCTTTAAAAAGATAGTCAAAAACTCTTAAAAACTCTTCTACCATTCCCGAAAACGGACGTAAGTTAGCTATTTTAAATTCAAAAAAGTCTTTTTCAGGAAAAGCCTCAATCACCTTACGAGTAAGAGCACGTACATCTTTCAAATTAGTAAGTAATGCTTCAGGAGTAAGTATTTCTTTCATATTATTATTTATTTTTTTTCAATCTTTTATATATCCCCTCTGCTGGCGCAAGCTTGCAGCTTGTGCCCAATTCAAAATTCTCCTCTTGTCTCACAAGCCTCACAAGTCCCACCTGTCCCACAAGTCCCACCAGTCTCACCAGTCCCACAAGTCTCACCAGTCCCACAAGTCTCACTCGTCTCACCTGTCCCAAAAATCTGCCCGTGCGGCTCGCACTCTCACAAGTCCCCAAAATCTGCCCGTGCGGCTCGCACTCTCACAAGTCCCAAAAATCTGCCCGTGCGGCTCGCACTCTCACAAGTCCCAAAAATCTGCCCGTGCGGCTCGCACCCCCGCTGGCGCAAGCTTGCAGCTTGTACCCAATTCAAAATTCAAAATTCAGAATTCAAAATTCTCCTCCTGCGGCTCGCACTTAGTGCCTTATCATCTCCACAAACTGGTCAAACAGATAAGTAGCATCATTAGGACCAGGCGCTGCTTCAGGGTGGTACTGCACACTGAAACATCTTTTACCTTTGATGCGCAAGCCCATTACAGTATTATCATTTAGGTGTGTATGAGTAATTTCCACATTAGGGTTAGCTTCAGCTTCAGCTCTATTTACTGCAAAACCGTGATTTTGCGAAGTAATTTCATCTTTACCTGTCAGTAAGTTTTTCACAGGGTGGTTAATTCCCCTATGTCCATTGTGCATTTTATAGGTAGAAATACCATTAGCTAAAGCGATAATTTGGTGTCCTAAGCAAATGCCAAAAAGAGGCAAATCTTCTGCAATCATCTGTTTTACTTGTGCTATAACCTCCGTTAGCGGCTCAGGGTCACCAGGCCCGTTTGATAAGAAATAACCATCAGGTTGCCACGCTTTCAACTCTTCTAAGGGAGTATTGTAAGGAAACACTTTTATATACATATCGCGAGCAGCCAAATTGCGCAATATATTGCGTTTGATACCAAAATCAAGAGCTGCAACTTTGTATTTAGCATCCGGATTACCAAAAAAATAAGGTTCAGTAACCGACACTCGTGATGCCAATTCTAAACCTTTCATATTAGGAACATCGTTTAAACGTGCTTTAAGCACCTCCAAGTCGGTTGTTTCGGTAGAAATAACAGCGTTCATTGTACCATTGTCGCGTATATAGCTCACTAAAGCACGAGTATCAACATCAGTAATAGCTACTAAGTGGTTGGTATCAAAAAAATCTTTCAGCGTACTTTCCATACCCGCTCTTGAGGCTGTATAGCTAAAATTCCTACATACCAAACCCGCTATTTTCAGTCCATCCGATTCATCTTCAGAACTTGTAATTCCATAATTACCTATATGAGCATTGGTAGTTACCATTATCTGACCAAAGTAGGAAGGGTCAGTAAAGATTTCTTGGTAGCCTGTCATCCCTGTATTAAAACATACTTCCCCAAAAGCAGTACCTTCATAGCCTACGCTTTTACCGTAAAAAGCAGTTCCATCGGCTAAAAGCAATACCGCATCTTTTTTTTGTTGATACTTCATCGTTCTGTTGTAATTTTGTGGCAAAGATACAAAATAATGTTTAATTGTCAATGATTAATAATTATTTTTTTTTACAATTTGCCAATTCAAAATTCATAATTCAAAATTCAAAATTCTCATCTCTTAATTCTTCGGAGTTAGTATGATATATTACCCCCTGCTGGCGCAAGCTTGCAGCTTGTGCCCAATTCAAAATTCTCTCACCCGTCCTACCCGTCTCACCCGTCTCACCTGTCTCACCCGTCCCACCTATCTCACCTGTCCCAAAAATCTGCCTGTGCGGCTCGCACTCCCACCAATTCAAAATTCAGAATTCACAATTCAAAATTCATAAAAAAACTTTGGCAAAGCTCCAAGCCTTGCCAAAGTTTTTTTTATGAAACATTAATTATTTCTTCAAATACAACCAGCCCACTTCTTTATGTCTCTCATTAGCTGCATCATAGTATTCTATGATGTAGTAATAAGTACCTTGTGGTAAGTGGTCGCCTGCATCCATAGTAGCTCGTGCATTCGATCTTCCGTTAAACACCTTCGTCAAGTTGTCATATCCCTCTGCACTAAATACTTCTGCTCCCCAACGGTTATAGATGCGTACCGTATTATTTGGATAAGCCTCTATACCTCCTATATGGAAGTGGTTATTCAATGCCGAACCGTTCAATGACACCCCGTTATAGATTATCAAATCTGCTGTAACGGTGATGCGTACTGTTGCTGTGCTACAGCCACCTGCGGTGCATAGTGTATATTCAAATTCATCAGTGCCCACAAAGCCGTTGTTTGGCTCATAAGTAATTGTGCCGTCTCCATTGTTGGTAGCTATACCATTGGCAGGAGGTGTAATTACATTCACGTGAGTTGCTGGCTTATCGGTTACTTTTATCTCTACAGGAGTATTGATAAAGGTAGTAGCCGTTATTGTATGTGCATCAGGCACTTCGTTATCAGGCACTTCAAAATTCACTTCACCTGTTGTACAAGTACTTGGCGAAGCCGTTGTACACAATTGGTAAGTAATTGTATAGTTACCAGGTCTCAAACCTTCTGGTATTGTTATCGTACCATCAGGGTTGATAGTAGGCGTTACTGTATTACCATTTGCATTCGTTGTTACACTTTGCGTACTGATAGTTACAGTGTTACTATTTACTGCTGTAGTGCTACCGTTAGGGTGCAATATATGGTCGTTATCAAATACACTTGGGGTTGTACGAGTACCCGTACCTGTAACTACAAAGCTATCTGGGTTAACAATCACCGTTGGCTGTGTAGGTACTACCGTAAAGGTTACCGTACCATTAGCACAAGTCGTTGGCGTTGTAGTTGTACACAATTGGTAAGTAATTGTATAGTTACCAGGTCTCAAGCCTTCTGGTATAGTTATCGTACCATCAGGGTTGATTGTTGGCGTTACCGTATTACCACTTGCATTTGTTGTTACCGTTTGCGTACTGATAGTTACCGTACTGCTGGTTACACTATGAGTGTTGCCGTTAGCATCTACTATGCGGTCATTATCAAATACACTTGGGGTAGTGCGCGTACTTGTACTCGATACCACAAAACTATCTGGTGTGATTACAATAGTCGGTGTTACATCACCTACTATTATCGTTGTTGTTCTGCTTACACAGCTTGTTGGCGTTGCAGTTGTACATACTTGGTAGCTGATAGTATAAACTCCATTAGGCGTTGTAGGTGGTACCGTTACTATTCCTGTTGATGGGTCTAATCTTGGTACTACCGAACCTGTCGGACTTGATGTTACTGTAATTTGTACCGTTGGGTTAGCACCCGTTACAGTTGCCGACTGACTGCCGCCGTTCACCGTACCGCCGTCCAATATATTCCTTGTTGTGGTTGCTGTACCGCTATGGGTGATGCTCACAT
>NZ_KB291336.1:1453-1998 GCF_000318275.2 Capnocytophaga sp. oral taxon 332 str. F0381 | reverse complement strand
TCAAATATTTTAATTATAGTGATATAGATGAAAAAGAGCCTATTCTTATAAGAGAAAAAGATAAACAGAGTACAGAAAAATTTCTTAAAATATTTATACCATTAATAAAAGAAAAAGACATAAAAGCGTTTCTAAAAGATTTTTAGTTTCGCTTGTTAGCAATGGGAAACAATGATAAAAGACTCTGATTTAAAACCAATTGATAATGAATAAGACGACAAAAACACTCGGTTTAATAGTATTTGCTTTTTTTATATCTCAGAATCTATATAGTCAGTTATTTATAAATAAAATAGACAATAAAGATATAGAGATTGTTAAGAGACTTATTCCTACTAAACGCTATGGGAGTATTATGTACGATTATATAAGAATAGATAAACGTACAAAAGAACCTTTAAGAGGAAAGTATAAAGTTATTGTAAATAAAGACGAGTATTACAAAGCTTTCTTTGAAGAGGGTAACCTTGTAGTGAAAAATAAAATTAACTTAGTGAAATACTACTATAAAGGTAAATATCAAAAACTCTACATATATGTTGGAA
>NZ_KB291336.1:1130-1433 GCF_000318275.2 Capnocytophaga sp. oral taxon 332 str. F0381 | reverse complement strand
AATATTTTAATTATAGTGATATAGATGAAAAAGAACCTAATTCTACGACTAAGGACAACAAGAAAGAATTAGAAGGACGTCTTAAAGTATTTATACCATTAATAAAAGAAAAAGATATAAAAGAGTTTCTAAAAGATTATTAATCCCAGATTATGCAGTAAAAATCCCAACCCTCTATTTTAGAATTTTATCTTATAAAATCAACATTTTTTAGAAATACACAACAAACGTGTTTAAACTTTTTTAAGGAACTTGGATAAAAACATTCCAATCCAAGTTATATCAAGAAAATAAACATCTGGT
>NZ_KB291336.1:0-1110 GCF_000318275.2 Capnocytophaga sp. oral taxon 332 str. F0381 | reverse complement strand
TTATTTTATTATAAGAAAAAGTTTAAACAGCTTCGATGTGTATCATTATTTTAACTTGGAAATAGATGGAAAAGATAAAAAAAGATAAAAGCATTAGTTTATTATTTCTTTGTTTTTTCTCTTTAATTACAATAAATATTTTTAGTCAAAACACTACTTTTTTTAAGATAGGAATTGTTAATGACAAATATAATTACATAAAAGTACATAAAGAAGAAAATGGAGAAATAATTACAAAAATTATCAAAGGAGAATATTTTTTCTATAAAGAGCAAAAAGGCAATTGGTGGTTAGTGAAAACTTTAGGAGGTAGTCAAGGAATTCAAGGATATGTATTCAAAGATAGTATCTCAAAAATTGATTCAAGAGAATTATTATCTGTAGGTATAGGAGCAAATGGAGGAAATAATCCAGATTTTTTAAAAGATACTATAATTTCTTATAAGAGTATAGAAAAAAATGAAGATTATCGTTTAGGTTTTCTGTTTAAATACAACTATCCTGAGATAAAGAGGACTATAATAAGGGAAAATAATGCTACATTCAATCAAAATGGAATTATTGTAAAGGTCATTACAAAAAAAGTTAATAAAGATGATTATTGTACTATCAAAGATAAAAATGGTATATCATATATAGTCACTAATGAAAACGTGTATGGCTTTGATGGGATTGATAGAGATGTTTATGAGGAAATTGATAATATTTATATATTTATAAAGGGGAATGGCTATCATTTATCTAAATCATCATTTAAATATTTATTTCAACCAACATTAGATGGAGTTGAAGTTTTTAAGAAAGAAGATAATCAACTTATTATAAAAATCCCAGGTGGTGATGGAGGGGAAAGTTATGAAGCTATATTTATTGTAAACGATAAAAAATTAATAAAAAAATATGTTTATCGTAATTTTTAAATAGATTTCACAAAACATATTATAAAAAATAATTAAAAACCAAATGAACAATCTACTCACCCATTATCCTGTGAATTGGATAGACGGAATGAAGCTAAGCAGCAGGACACACTCTTATTATACTAGGCACAAGCTGCAAGCTTCCGCCAGCGGGGGGCAATGGGAAACAATGATAAAAGACTCTGATTTA
>NZ_KB291335.1:0-524 GCF_000318275.2 Capnocytophaga sp. oral taxon 332 str. F0381 | reverse complement strand
TGGGCATTTACAGGCTTGTACACAGGTACATACTACGTAGTGGTGAAGAGCAACGACTGCGTATATACCTCTACAGGGGTAGTGATAGATGAAGCACCAGCGTTGCAAGTAGTTAGTGAAACTACTAATATCACTTGCTACGGAGCTAAGAATGGTACTATATCAATAACTGTAACGGGAGGTACTGGCAATATGCAGTATGCTATCAGCCCACGATTTGATAGGGTTGTAGATAGAGGTTACTTTGATGAATTGCGCAAAGGAGACTATGTGGTGAGGGTAAAAGACGAGAATAACTGCTTTGTAGATATTCCTGTGAAGATTACCGAGCCAGACTTGTTGCGAGTAGTGATAGATCAGAAGACAGATGAGATATGCTACGGAGCGCAAGATGGTAGTGTATCACTTACCATAACAGGCGGAACGCAGACATACAGTACAAGTATAGACGGCGGAAGGACTTGGACACCAAATAAGACATTGTATACAGGCTTAGCATCGGGTACCCACACCATATTGGTGAA
>NZ_KB291334.1:18107-46661 GCF_000318275.2 Capnocytophaga sp. oral taxon 332 str. F0381 | reverse complement strand
AATAACAAATTTTTTATTTATTCGCAATCTAAATTTGTTTGACTATAAAAAACAATCATCAAACAACAATATAAGAAAAACAACAATTTTATCACCCCAAAAAAACAAAATTCCACCATACCTTCAGCGAACGATGAGCGAAGGTTGAGCGAAGGATAAGCGAAGGATAAGCGAAAAAACTCAAAATTCATAATTCAAAATTCATAATTCAAAAATATTTTGTATCTTTGCCCCAAAAATACAGTAATTCGCTAAGCAAATGGTATATTATAGTATTCTCGCTGTTATAGTGGTATATATTTTGTATATGCTTATAAGGCAAGGTATTGCCAACTATAAACGCGAAAAATCAATAGAAGAATTAAGAGATAAATGGCAAGCTGCCTTAGTAGACGAAAAACAAACTCGCGAAATTATTATGGGGCTTGTAAAATCTACCTATGGCGAAAGCACCGTCAATGCTATTGAAAAGAATATATATACTGAAGGTATGCCCAATTTTTTAGTAAAACTCGCTTTAGGACGACCCCAACAGGTGCAAAGTGCTGTGTTTAGAGGGGCTACTACCGAGCGTTGGCACTACAAAACCCTTACCCTTACCTTTCAAAACGGGCGACTTATAGGCTGGGAAGATAATAACGATAATACTCGCAAAGCTGGAATATGATACTGAAGGACTACTATGAAATATTGGGCGTAAAACAAAAGGCTACCCCCGAAGAAATACGCGATGCTTATAAAAAGTTAGCCAAAGCCTATCACCCCGATAAACATCAGGGCGATGCTTTCTTTGCCGAAAAGTTTAAAAGCTTGCAAGAAGCCTATGCAGTATTAGCAGATGAAGATAAACGCAAAGAATACGACACCAAACTCGCCGAACAACTCAACGCACAAAATACCCAAAAAAAACAACACACCCCCACAAACAACCAACAGAAAAATACCACAGAGCAACCTTCACCCAGCCACTCGGTAGTAGATTTGCCTACTTTGGTAGATATGTATTTCCAGAAAAGAGTGGCTACGGTGCAAGCTCGCAAATTCTATGACGGCTTTATTGCTACCCCCAGAAAACGTTACATCTCTTGGCTTAAATTTATCATAGCACTCCTGCTATTGGCAGCCAATATCGCTCTATTACACCCCACTTGGGGCATATTCAAAGATTTGTTACCCTAATTAAATTATCTATACAATGAAAAAGTACTTTTTATTAGCATTCGCAATGGTAGCTACACTTGCTACTGCACAAACTGAAACTTACAAAGAAGGCAACCTTACAGTAGCCTATCCAAGCAGTTTCAAAGCTAAAAAAACAGCCAATAGTGCTGCAACCTTTAGCGCACCCGATGAGTCTATAATCTTCTATGCTTATAAACCCAAAAAAGCAGCACTGCCTACTGATATAGACCTTAAAAGAGATAGCTATGTTATAACTCCCTCATTTGAAGGCGATAAAGTAGCAGGATATACTTATTACGATGGTAAATACCAACACTTTTATGAGTTGGTTACCAACGAACAAAAAAATATTTATTACGTACTTGGTTTCCGTTTTAATAACGAAGAGTCTATAGGTAAATATCGCGAAGAGTATTCTGCTTTCCGTAAATCATTAGAAGACCAACGCAAATAATCATTTGCTTACTATACCTCACATACAAAACGATGATGAATTTATAACGGCTGCTTTATCTGTATTTCGCTATCAGTACGAAAACAATAAGGTATACCATCGTTTTTGTAATTTATTACATCGCTCACCTCACAATGTGCATACGCTCGAGGATATACCTTTTCTGCCTATACACTTCTTCAAGACAGAAAAGGTATATTGTGGCGATACCCCACACCAAGAAATCTTTACCAGCAGTGGTACTACAGGGGTGCAAACTTCACAACACTACGTAAAAGACCTCAGTATTTATCAGGAAAGTTTTCGCAAAGGCTTCCAACACTTCTACAGCGATGTGCGCAACTACACCATATTAGCCCTATTGCCCTCATATTTAGAACGACAAGGCTCCTCACTCATCACAATGACCGATGACCTCATCAGGCAATCACAAAGTGAAGAGAGCGGTTTCTACCTGCACAACTACGACCAATTGGCGGCTACCTTACAGCGTTTGGATAAGGCAGGAGGGCAGGTTTTGCTTATAGGCGTATCCTTTGCCCTACTCAGTTTGGTAGAGCAATACACCTTTCAGCTAAAAAATACAATTGTAATGGAAACAGGAGGGATGAAAGGAAAGCGCAAAGAGCTGATACGCGAAGAGTTGCACCAGCTATTGAAGGAAGGTTTTGGCGTGCCTTATATCCATTCGGAATATGGTATGACGGAATTGTTATCACAAGCCTATTCATCGGGGGAAGGTATTTACCGCAGTGTCCCTTGGATGAAAATACTCATACGCGACACCAACGATGCCCTCAGCTATTTGCCAACGGGCAAAACAGGCGGTGTAAACGTGATAGATTTAGCAAATATTCACTCTTGTAGCTTTATTAGTACGCAAGATTTAGGCAAGCTACACCCCGATGGCTCTTTTGAAATACTCGGTCGTTTTGATAATACCGACCTTAGAGGTTGTAACCTAATGGTTAGTCTTTAGGAAGGTGATTGCCAGCTACTTCCTCTTTTATTTCTTCTATATCCTCCTTTATTTGTTCAATCTCTTTTTGAGTTTCTTCAAGCAATGAGTTGCCAGCACTACTGCCGTGCTGCACTGTGTGTTGTATCTCGGTTTTTATTTCATCAGTAGCATCGCGCACTTGGCGAATGGTTTTACCCAAACCGCGCGCTACTTCGGGCAATTTATCTGCCCCAAAAAGTATCAGTACTGCAAAGAGTATCAGTAAAATTTCAGAAAATCCCATAAGGTTTGTAATTAGTCGTTAGGTGTGAGCCGCACGGGCAATTTTGGGTGCGAGCGACACGGGCAATATCATAGATGGCTTGTGCCGCTCGCATAGCACTTAATAATTGCAAAATTACAATTTTTTTTAGAAAGAATACGCTTCTATTCAGTTTTTTTTGTACCTTTGCCGTTATGAAAAAGGTAAAGTATTATTATGACCCCGACACGCTTTCCTATAAGCGTATCAGAAATAAAAAGCGCACAAAAGTACGTAATGTATTGGTGTTCTTGATGGCGGCTGCTCTCTTTGGTGCTTTGTTATCTGTAGTAATGAATAATTCGAGCCTATTCTTTACCCCACGCGAAGTATCTTTAGCCCGCGAAATAAAAAACTACGAAAATAACTATCAGATTCTCAACAAAAAGATGGAACTGATGGAAGAGGTACTTGCCGATTTGCAAGAACGCGATAACAATATGTACCGCTTGTACTTCAATGCTCCTATTATCCCTGATAGTATCCGTAAGGGTGGGTTGCGCAATCCTAACAAGTACAAAGATTTGGAAAAATATGGCGGCTCTAAGCTCATCGCCGATGCTACCAAGCGAATGGACGTGTTGCGCAAGCAAATAGTTGTGCAATCCAAATCGTTGGATAACATTACAAAGTTATCCAAAGAAAAAGAAAAGTTCTTGGCTTCTATTCCTGCCATACAGCCCGTGAATAACAAAGACTTGAAGCGTATGGCTTCGGGCTATGGCTGGCGTACCGACCCTTTTACAAAAGCGCGTAAGTTTCATTACGGTATGGATTTTTCATCGCCTCAGGGTACTCCCGTATATGCTGCTGGCGATGGGGTTGTTATTCGTGCTGATGACGGGTCATCGGGCTATGGTAATCACATCCGTATAGATCACGGTTATGGTTATGTAACGCTTTACGGACACCTATCAGCTTATAATGTGCGCGCTGGGCAAAAAGTAAAACGAGGTGATTTGATAGGCAAAGTGGGTAGTACAGGGCGTTCGGAAGCTCCTCACTTGCACTACGAGGTAATGAAAAACGGCGAACATATCAACCCTATACATTTTTACTACGGCAACCTTACTCCTGAGGAGTTTGCCGATATGCTACACGTATCAAACCAAGAAAACCAATCTTTGGATTAGGAATTAGTGGTTAGTGAGATTAACAAGGCAATGAAAGTTTGCTAAATGAAAAATAAATAAAGAAAGATAAGCAATTATATTATGAAAATATCTTATAACTGGTTAAAACAGTATTTGAAAGTAGATAGTTCGGCTGAAGACACTGCCGTAATTCTTACCGATTTAGGTTTGGAAGTAGAAGGTGTAGAACTTTATGAAAGTGTGAAAGGCGGACTGAAAGGGGTAGTGGTAGGGCACGTGTTGGAATGCGCTAAACACCCTAATGCCGATAAACTCAAAATTACCAAAGTAGATATAGGTAGCGGTACGCCACTGCAAATTGTATGTGGGGCACCCAATGTAGCCAAAGGACAAAAAGTGCCGGTAGCTACCATAGGCACTGTATTGTACGACAAAGAGGGCAATAGCTTCCAGATAAAAAAAGGAAAAATACGAGGTGAAGAAAGCTACGGAATGATTTGTGCCGAAGATGAATTAGGCTTGGGCAATAGCCACGAAGGGATTATGGTGTTGGACGACAAATACGCACCGGGTACCCCTTGTAGCGAGGTATTTGAAGTAGTTACCGATGAGGTCTTCGAGATTGGGCTTACTCCTAACCGTGCCGATGCAATGAGCCATTATGGGGTAGCACGCGACTTGCGTGCAGGCTTGATGCAAAAAGGTACACACTTAGAGCTTATATCACCTTCGGTAACCAAGTTTCACGTAGATAATCGTTCTTTAAAAATAGATATAGAGGTGACCAACCGCAAGCTGGTGCCTCGCTACACGGGGGTAACTATTAGCAATGTGCGCATAGCCGAGTCGCCTGCGTGGTTGCAACACCGTCTTAGGGCAATAGGCATCACCCCTAAAAACAATGTAGTAGATGCTACTAATTATGTGCTTCACGGCTTAGGACAACCGCTTCACGCCTTTGATGCCGACCATATTATAGGGCGCAAAATTGTGGTGAAAAACGCTCAAGCGGGTACTAAATTCAAAACCCTTGATGGCGTAGAACGTACCCTTGATGCAGAAGATATTATGATTTGCGATGCCGAAAAACCGCTTTGTATAGCAGGGGTATTGGGTGGTGAAAATTCTGGTGTTACCGATTTTACGCGCAATGTGTTTTTAGAGAGTGCTTATTTTGACCCTGTGGCAGTGCGCAAAACGGCTAAAAGGCACGCTATCAATACCGATGCTTCGTATCGTTTTGAGCGTGGTATCAATATTGAAGAATGTAAATTTGCCTTGATGTATGCTGCGGTACTGATTGAAAATATTGCAGGAGGGGTGATTTCATCAGATGTTATTGATTTTTACCCTAAAAAATACGAAGATTTTCAGGTATTCCTTGCTTTTGAAAACGTAGACAAGCTCATAGGGCAAAAAATACCTCGTGATACTATCAAATCTATATTGCACTCGTTGGATATTAAGGTCAATTCGGTTACCGAACGCGGTTTAGGCTTGCTGATACCTACTTATCGCGTTGATGTGCAACGTGAAGCCGATGTAATAGAAGAAATATTGCGTATTTATGGCTATAACAACATTACTTTTTCTGAAAAAATAAACGCTACAATGTCGCATTCGTCTAAATATGACGACCTGAATATGCAAAATGTAGTGGCTACACAACTTATAGGTCAAGGGTATTACGAAATAATGACCAATAGTTTGGTTTCAGAAAAAGAAATCACTACCTATACTGCCAACCCCGAAACGGCGGTGAAATTGCTAAATCCGCTGAGTGCCGATTTGGGCTATATGCGTAAAAATCTTGTGTTCTCTGGCTTGGAAGTGATAGCATATAACATCAACCGCAAGCGCACCGACCTGAAATTGTTTGAGTTTGGCAAGAACTATCACTTCAATAATGGCAAGTATAGCGAAAGCAAACACTTGGCACTTTACCTCACAGGCAATGCACAACCAGAATATTGGGGTGCTCCTGCCCAAAAGGTTACTTTCTACGAGCTAAAAGGGGTTGTAGAACGGATTTTGGAACGTGTAGGCATACAAGGAGTTACAATGCTACCGCTGCCCGAAGGGGCTTGCTCTTTTGGGCAAGAAGGCTTGCGCTTGCAAGTGGGTGATACAGCATTAGGGGGTATAGGCATCATCAAGCAGAGTGTGCTAAAAGATTTCGGCATCAAGCAAGAAGTATTCTTTGCCGATTTGCAGTGGGAAGCTATCCTACAACTTGCCCAAGGGCATAAGGTAGTTTATAAAGAAATTGCTAAATACCCCGAAGTACGCCGCGACTTGGCATTGCTTATAGATGAGCAAATTAGCTTTGCACAAATACATCAGTTGGCTTTCCAAACCGAGAAGAGTTTGCTGAAGAGCGTAAACCTTTTTGATGTATACCAAGGTGATAAATTACCAAAGGGCAAAAAGAGCTATGCTGTGAGTTTTATCTTGCAAGACGAGAACAAAACCCTTACCGATAAACAAATAGAAAAAACAATGACGCACCTACAAACGGCTTTTAAAGAACAATTAGGTGCTGAGTTGCGATAGTTAGTAAAAATGACACCAGAAGTATTTGCTACCTTTCAGAACAAATTAAAAGTGGGCAACAGGCGTGGAGTACATCTCAACGCCTTGCCTGCCAATTCTCGCTATAAATTTGATATAGCGCGCTTATCGGCTATTGTGCCTACACTGCCACAACAGTTTGTAACAGAACTGATGAGTGTGCGCAATGTGAAATTCTCTTTTTCTATTGAAAATAGCAAGAAAAATGAGAAAGAGGAAGCGCTACTACAAAAAATAGTGAGTAGTGTGGAAAACCTTATCTTTCAGAATGAGGTAATTTGGGCTGAAAAAGGTGTAAATACATTGGGCTTTGGCTACCCCATACTGCTAAGGCGCGATAGTAACGATGGGCAACTTACGGCTGCCCCTGTGCTGATATGGCAAATAAAGATGAAACCTACCTCACAGATGAACACTTGGGAAATCTCTCGTAATGAAGACGACCCTATTTACCTGAACGAGGTACTCATCAACCACTTACAAAACGATTCGGGTATTAGCCTGAAACCCATTCCCGATGAGATGCTCGAAGACGGCATTATTGATGCCAACGAGCTTTACACCCTTTGCGCCGACTTGCTGCAACAGCTAAAAGTAGAGCAGTCATTGGATTTTCTTACCGATGATAAAGCTGCTATGGGGGCATTGAAAACTAAACAGGATTATGAGGCTCTATTGCCTAATCGCGGGGATGCTTTGATAGAAAAATGCGGTATATTATCGCTTTTTGAGGTACAGAAACAAAACATCATTGCCGACTATCAGTGCCTGATAACGCAATTTAAACCTGAGGAGTTTGCTGCCAATGATACTTTTCAAACACTTACCTCTGTCCCCACCGACCCTTCCCAACAAAGTATATTAGAACAACTGCGCCAGCAGCGCAAAATACTCATACAAGGTCCGCCAGGCACGGGCAAGAGCCAAACACTTACGGCACTTCTTATCAATGCACTTCAAAACAAACAAAAAACCTTAGTGGTATGCGAAAAGCAAACCGCTCTGGAAGTGTTGTACAACGCCTTACAGCAAAAGGGACTGGGCAACTACTGCACTATGATAAAAGACCCCGTTACCGACCGCCGCTTGATAGTGGAAGCTGTACGTAATATTATTGACAGTCAGGATTTTAGGAAACCTTCTAGCAATGTAAGCGAAATACTTGTTGATAAGCAAGTTGCGGCTATGCAAGAGCACAAAAAGCACATCAATGCTATTCACGAGAAACTAAATAAAGTGCTGATAGCAGGACAAACGTGGACGGATATAGTTGCAGCAATGATGCAGCACGAGCCGCAAGCCGAAAAGCTAAACCTCACAGGGTTACACTTTGCCTTTACCGATGAAGAATGGCAAATGCTCACCCCTTTGTGGGAGCAGGGGCAACGCCTTTATGAGGCTTTCAAGCCTTATAAGGCAAGTGATTTCTTCAATCCTGTTACCCTTACTGCCCAGAATCTATTCACCACACAACAGCTCTTAGCCGAGGCTTTCCAACAATACGAGCAGCAAGCCCAAGCCATAGGCGACACCGTAGAGAACTACCGCAAATATTACCACCAAAAACGCCAAGAAGAGTTTGACGCCCAGCTGCAAGAGCTTACCGCTTATCACAACGAATACGACCTGCTCACCGCTATGCTGCCCGAAAATTCGGAGGTGTATCAGCCTGAAAAAACAGCAGGTTTCTTTTATAAATTGGCTTCGGTATTTTCGGGAGCGAAGAAAAAAGTATTGCGCACCCAAGAACGCCTTATTGCTATCAGTACAGCAGTGAAGGCAATGAGCACGCATCCCAACTTGCAGCCTGTAGATATTACGGCAAATCTTTATCACAACAAATCTGTTATTGCCGATTATCTGCAGCGAATAGTTGCCTTACAAGCTAATTTTGACGAACGTATATCTGAAGACTTTGCGGCTTTAAACCTTTTGGGTTTCAATAATGCTGCCTTTGCTGATGTTAGTTTGCAAACGCTACAATCGCAAGTGCAACAGCTTAAAACACAGCTTACTAATGACAAGTGGCTAAAGCGCACCAGCTGGGGGAATACCTTTGCCGAGTTCAGCAAAGCCCTGCAAGAAGTAGTGAGCACCTACAAGCAATATCAGGCAGATGCCGCTCACCCGCTGAAACTCATTTATGAGTGGCAACAATGGTATTTGTCGCTTACCGCTTTCCAACAACAGTGCGTGCAGCTATTACAATCTGTAACGCATTGGGAAGCCTCATTGCTGATGGCATACTACCCGCTGTTATTGCAGCACCACGCCGATGCGTCTTTAAACTTTTCAGCTCACCATTATTCCGATTTGGACACCCTCTTGAAAGACTTTGCCGCTACCCAACAACAGTTTATAGAAAACTATTGGAATGAGCAGCAGCGTTTGGCTGTAAAAGCCTTTGAGGATAGTCATAACGAACTTACGGTAGCCAATTTGTACAACAAGCGCAAGAGCGAAAAGCACAACCGCTTGCCGCTGCGCCAAATTGCGATGCACGATGTGAATCTCTTTACTAACTTCTTTCCTATAGTACTCACTACCCCCGATGCTTGTTGTAACTTGTTTGAAGGCAAAAACTTCTATTTTGATAATGTAGTGTTTGACGAGGCAAGTCAGTTGAAATTGGAAGACAACTTGCCAGCGATGCTCAAAGGCAAAACTGTAGTTATTGCAGGCGATGAACACCAGATGCCTCCTTCCAACTACTTCAGTAAAGTATTTGACGGTACTGCCGAAGACGAAGATGATGACGAAAGTGAAGGTGAGGTAATTAGTTATAAAGATGCGATGCTCAATATAGAGTCTTTGTTGGACTACGCTCTTGAATATCAATTCAATAAAAACCATTTAGATTTTCATTACCGTTCTAAACACCCTCACCTGATAGATTTCTCTAATCACGCATTCTATAACGCCCGCTTGCGCCCTTTGCCCAATACAAAGGCATTTACTCCTATAGTATTCAAGCAAGTAGACGGGGTTTTTGATGAACACATCAATAAAGAAGAAGCGGCTGAGGTACTACGCCTATTGGAGGAGTTGCCTGCACGCGCTGATGGCTCTTACCCCTCTGTGGGGATAGCTACCTTCAACATCACCCAGCGCAATTACATACGCAAGCAGTTGTTACAAAAGCAAAACGACCCTGCCAATAAGGCATTTCGTGAGAAAATCGCTGCACTTGAGGCAGCAGGCTTATTCATCAAAAACCTTGAGAACATACAAGGTGATGAGCGCGATGTGATTATCCTTTCGGTTACCTATGGCAAGAAGAAAGACGGCAAATTTGTACAAGCCTTTGGTCCTCTAAACCATACCAAAGGTTATAAGCTGCTGAATGTAATCATCACTCGTGCCAAAGAACAAATATATGTGTGCAACTCTATTCCGCAAGAAATTTACGCAGCCTATAAAGATGCTTTGGCACAAGAGGGCGCCAACAATAGGCGCGCCGTGCTATATGCTTATTTGGCATACAGCAAAGCCGTGAGCGATAATAACGAAAGTGCGAGACAAGAAATCCTTGCCGAATTAGACCGCTATGGGCATAAGCACAACAATACAGCTCATAGGGCAGAAAGCCACTTCAAGAACGAAGTTTATAAAAAGCTCAAAGCACAACACCCCGATAGCGATATTACTCAGGATTATCACTTTGGCGGTTATACTATAGATGTGCTCTTGCGCCCCGAAAACAACCAGCCTGCTGTAGCCGTAGAATGCCTTAGCAAACCACTATACACTGGCGAACTCGCTTACCTTGAAGACCTTCATAAAGAGAAGATACTCACCGCTGCAGGCTTTCAGTACAAGCGTGTTTGGGCACACGAAATGATGCGTTAGCCCCCAGTACCTAACAACCAAAAACTAACCTCTAAAGACTAACAGCTAATAATGCCCCTATCACCCAAACAATTGCGCGGTATATGGATAGTATGCGTGCTGATAACAGCAGCCGAAGTACTACTCTATTACTACAACCAGCAAAAAAGAGACTTCAACAACCACATAGTAACAAGTTTGGACAGCGAAATAGACTCCCTGCGCTCGCTTGCCTCTCACCACAAGCACGATACTATTTACCCCTTCAACCCCAACTTCCTTACCGATTACAAAGCCTTCAGAATAGGACTTACACCCGCACAGTACGACCGCTTGCAAGCCTTTAGGGCGCAAGACAAATACCTCAATTCGGCTAAAGAATTTCAGCAAATTACCAAAGTAAGTGATAGCGTATTGGCAAGGATAAGTCCGGCGTTTAAATTTCCCAGCTGGGCAGCACAAGCGAAAAAGACATATGAGCAACCAAAGTTGCCCCCTAAAGAAGACATCAATACAGCTACTGCCGAAACTTTGATGAAAATCTACGGCATAGGCGAAGCATTTGCCAAACGCATACTCCAATACCGCGAAAAATTAGGTGGTTTTACCTATATAGAGCAAGTAGCAGAGGTATATCATTTAGAAAAAGAAGTTTATGAGCGCGTAGCCCAGCGTTTTGAAGTAAAAACAGCCCCTGTAATAGAAAAAAAAGACATCAACCAGCTCAATATGTACCAATTATCTAAGATACCCTACATCAATTACGGCGAAGGAAAAAAGATAGTAGCCCTCCGATCTTCTTTAGGAAAAATACAAAAAATAGAAGATTTACTACAAATAGAAGGCTTCAGCCCCCAGCGCATACAACGTCTACAACTGTATTTGTACGCCGACTAATGACTAACTACTAATTTTTGCAGTTTCAAAAATATTTTGTATTTTTGCCTCGTGATTTTAAGCATAGCTTCAGCGAAGGATAAGCGAAGGATGAGCGAAGGAAAGTCGGCGAGCTGGCACAGCCGAGTATGTGACGAAAGATAAAAGCCTGTGCGGCTCGCACCGAAGGATAAAAGCCTGTGCGGCTCGCACCGAAGGATGAGCCCCCTGCCCCCTCTAATAAATTAGATTGTAAAAAAAGAATATAATAAATGAATTTTAGTTATTCGGAAACACAACAGATGGTAGCACAAGCAGCAAAAGAATTTGCTGAAAAGTACGTACGCCCACACGTGATGGAATGGGACGAAACACAAGAGTTCCCTGTAGAAGTATTTAAAAAAGCAGGAAGCTTAGGATTTATGGGTATCTTAGTACCCGAAATATATGGCGGCTCAGGATTAGACTACCACTGTTACATTGCAATTATTGACGAAATTTCAAAGGTAGACCCCTCTATAGGGCTTTCTATAGCAGCTCATAACTCACTATGCACTAACCATATACTAAGTTTTGGCAACGAAGAACAAAAACAACGCTGGTTACCCAAGCTCGCTTCAGGCGAATGGATAGGCGCTTGGGGGATTACAGAACACAATACAGGCTCGGACTCTGGCGGTATGGCAACTACTGCGGTGAAAGACGGCGATCACTGGGTACTGAACGGAGCTAAAAACTTTATTACACACGGCAAAAGCGGACAATTAGCCGTAGTTATAGCACGTACAGGCGAAAAAGGCGACAAACACGGCATCACTGCCTTTGCTGTAGAACGCGGAACAGCAGGCTTTAGTGCAGGCAAAAAAGAAAACAAGCTTGGGATGCGCGCCAGCGAAACTGCCGAAATGATATTTGATAACTGCCGCATACCCGATGCCAACCGCTTAGGCGAAGTAGGTGACGGTTTTATTCAAGCAATGAAAATATTAGACGGCGGGCGCATTTCAATAGGAGCACTTAGTTTGGGTATCGCTAAAGGTGCTTACGAGGCTTCCCTTAAATACGCCAAAGAACGAATGCAGTTTGGCAAACGCCTGATAGACCTTCAAGCTATAGGGTTTAAACTTGCTGATATGGCTACTGAAATAGAAGCCTCTGAGCTCTTGCTACACAAATCGGCATACCAAAAAAACAATCACCAGCGCGTAACCCTATCGGGGGCAATGGCAAAAATGTACGCCTCTGAAGTATGCGTACGCGTAGCTACCGAAGCTGTACAAATACACGGAGGTTACGGATATACTAAAGACTTTCCTGTAGAAAAATTCTTTAGAGATTCCAAGCTATGTACCATAGGCGAAGGAACTACCGAAATACAAAAATTAGTAATTAGCAGGCAGATAGACAAACAATAACAATAATAAAAAAGAATAATTATGCTGTCCAACTCAAGCAAGTACGCCATTAATGCAGTAATTTATTTAGCAGTACACTCATCTGTTACACGTAAAATAGGCGTAAAAGATGTAGCCGAAGCGCTCCATATACCCTCACCCTTCTTGGCAAAAATATTACAAACACTTGCGAGAAAAAACGTAATCAGCTCTAATAAAGGACCAGGAGGAGGATTTTGGCTATCCGACCAAGAAAAAGAAGCCCCTTTGATGAGCGTAGTGGAACAAATAGGCGAAGCTGATAAGTTTATTCGCTGCGTGATGAGCCTAAAACAATGCTCAGACGACAAGCCCTGCCCTATGCACGCGAGCGTAAAACCCTTTAGAGATGCCTTTAGGCAAGAACTTTCTGATAATTCTATCGCTTCCTTTGCCCAAAAAGTCATCAACCAAGAAGTTTTCCTTCTCCCCATAGAAGACGATTATACTGATTAGCCTAAAGCCTTTAGGTGAACAGAAAAAAAAGAAAATTTTAAAAATAATTCAATATGGAAAACAACAAGTTTTTTACAGTGCTCAGCTATGCAGCCGCTATTATGGCAGTAGGAATGTATGTATCATACATACCCCAAATTGCTGATAACCTTGCAGGACACAAAGGCAACCCCATACAGCCTTTGGTAGCTGCTATCAACTGCACCCTATGGGTTGCTTACGGCTTGCTGAAAAAGCCAAAACGTGATATGCCTATAATATTTGCTAATGCACCAGGTATCATTTTTGGACTTATAGCATTCCTAACAGCGTTATAGAGCTTTGGAAGAGGCTGCCCGAAAAAGTTTTGTTTTACGAGAGCAAAAAGAAATTTGCTCTTATAAGTAAAGGTGATTGATTATATAAACTTAGACAAACACTTAAAGTTTGTAAAAGTGTGTGACGCAAAGAGGAAGGTGCTGTAAATAACTTTTAAAGACTTTGGACAGCCTCTTGGTTTATCCGGAAAACATCTAACAACTAAACAAAAAAATGACTATTTTAGAACGTATTATTACCGACAAAGAGCGGGAGGTAGCTTACAAAAAAAGCCTCATACCCACAGCCCAATTACAACAAAGCGTACTCTTTGAGCGCGAAGGTAACTCGCTTGCCCAAAACCTGAAGAACAACGCCAGCGGTATCATTGCCGAACACAAACGCCGTTCCCCTTCCAAAGAAGTGATAAACCAATCGCTCAATTGCTTTGAGGTGGTGCAGGCTTATGAAAAAGCAGGAGTAGCTGCCATTTCGGTACTCACCGATGGTAAATACTTTGGAGGCTCATTGGACGACCTATTGGTAGCACGTGCCAACACCACCCTGCCTATACTGCGCAAAGATTTTGTAATTGATACCTACCAAATAACCGAAGCCAAAGCCTATGGTGCCGATGCTGTATTGCTCATAGCCGCAGTGCTTACCCCAGAGCAAGTGAAAAACTTTGCCGCTTATGCTCACTCTATAGGGCTTGAAACACTCTTAGAAGTACATAATGCCGAAGAAGTAGCCTCACACCTCACCAGCGAAGTAACCATAGTGGGTGTAAACAACCGAAACCTAAAAACCTTTGAGGTAAGTACCGATGTGAGCAAAGAACTTTCTATGAAAATACCTTCGCAATACGTAAAAGTATCTGAAAGTGGTATTTCCGACCCTAAAGTTGTTAAAGAACTCAAAGGATACGGCTATCAGGGATTCTTGATAGGCGAAAACTTTATGAAAAGTGATGATATTCTCACTGCCACCACCGAATTTGTAACTGCAATTACCCAAAAATATAAAAAACCATCGAGCATATTGCGCTGGAACAAAAAGAAATAACAACAATCTATACCTAAAAACTATGTTGCAACTAAACACTATTAGAGAAGAAAAAGACCGCGTAATAAGCGGACTTAAAAAGCGTAATTTTAAAGAATTAGCACTTGTAGACGAAATTATCACCCTTGATGAAAAACGCCGAAGCACACAGCTGGCACTGGACGAAACACTTGCAAAATCTAATACCCTATCTAAAGAAGTAGGGAACCTTTTTAAAGCAGGCGAAACCGACAAAGCCAATGCCTTAAAAGCAGAATCGGCGACTTTGAAAGACGATATTAAAACACTTACCGACAAGCTAAACGATACAGTAGCTGCACTAAACGACCTCTTGTACCGAATTCCTAATATCCCCTGCGATTTGGTTCCCGAAGGAACTTCTGAAGCGGATAACGTAGTAGTTTACGAAGCAGGTACTATTCCTAATTTACCTGCCGATGCACTACCTCATTGGGAATTGGCTAAAAAATACGACATTATAGATTTTGAATTGGGCGTAAAACTCACAGGGGCAGGTTTTCCTGTTTATAAAGGCAAAGGAGCTAAATTGCAACGTGCCCTTATTACCTACTTTTTAGATAAAAACACCGAAGCAGGCTATAATGAATACCAAGTACCCCACGTGGTAAATGAAGCTTCAGGCTATGGCACGGGGCAACTTCCTGATAAAGAGGGACAAATGTACCACGTAGGCTTAGACGACCTCTACCTAATTCCTACTGCGGAAGTGCCTGTAACCAATATCTTCCGTGATACGCTCCTCAATGAAAACGACTTGCCTATTCTTTGTACTGCCTATACTCCTTGTTTCAGACGTGAAGCGGGTAGCTATGGAGCGCACGTGCGCGGGCTAAACCGCTTGCATCAGTTTGATAAAGTAGAAATTGTACGCATAGAGCACCCCGATAACTCTTATAAAGCCCTCGATGCTATGGTAGAACACGTGAAAGGTATTCTAAATGAACTACAATTGCCTTATCACATCTTGCGACTTTGTGGTGGCGACTTAGGATTTACTTCGGCTATTACTTACGATTTTGAGGTGTATTCTACCGCACAACAAAAATGGTTAGAAATTAGCTCGGTGTCTAACTTTGAGACCTTCCAAGCCAATCGCTTAAAATTGCGATTTAAAGATGGGCAAGGCAAAAATCGCTTAGTACACACCCTCAACGGAAGTTCGCTTGCCTTACCACGTGTGTTGGCAGGTATTTTAGAAAACTACCAAACCCCCGAAGGAATTGTAGTTCCCGAAGTATTAAGGAAATACACGGGCTTTGACCTTATCAATTAATAAAGAGGGTGCTGATAATCTCACGAACTGACGACTAAAGAATATGACCCAAATAACCTTAAAAAAAGAAGATTTATCTGGCTTAGCGCAAGGGGTACAAGCTGGAGACTTTGGTGCTCAGCACCTTATCCTATCTCTATCCCCCGATGAAAATTGGAATATAAAGGACTTAAAGCCGCTACTGGCTATCGCAAAACTACAAAATGAACAACACCGAAAATCGGTAGTGGTAGTGAGTGCAGCACTTGCTTCGGCTGAGGCAGATAGTACCCTAAATATAGTCCCCACTGTGCAAGAAGCCCTTGACCTTATAGAATTAGAAGAAATAGAACGTGAGTTATGGAGCTAACCATTTTGGGTTGCCATAGTGCTACCCCTCGTAACAATGCACGACCTACAGCCCAACTCTTAGAAATGAGAGGGCACCTTTTCCTGATAGATTGCGGTGAGGCTACCCAAATAGCCTTGCGCAATGCCAATGCCAAGTTCTCACGCATTAAGCATATCTTTATCTCACACTTGCACGGAGACCACTTCTTTGGACTCTTTGGGCTTATCTCTACTTTTCAGCTTTTGGGCAGAGAAGCCGAAATGCATATTTACGGGCCTAAGGGCATCAAAGAAGCTGTATTGTTGGTGCTGAAATTGGGTGGGGCTTATACACCTTTTCCCTTGTACTTTCACGAATTATCGGGAGACACATCAGAAGTGCTGTACGAAGATGATAAAGTGCTGGTACGTACTATCCCGCTACGCCACAGAGTGTATACCAACGGCTTTTTCTTTCAGGAAAAAGAAGGCGAACGCCGACTGGATATGACAGCGATAAGCAACTATCCTTCTATTGAAAAATGTGATTATCAGAACATAAAAAGCGGAAAGGACGTTGTACTGGAAAACGGAACGATAATACCTAACGAAGAACTGACATTTGCCCCTCACAAGCCGCAGAGTTATGCTTTTTGTAGTGATACCTTGTATTTTGAGGCTTTGGCGGAAGAGATTAAAGGAGCAAGAGTGGTATATCACGAGGCTACATTTTTGAAAAACAACGAAGAATTGGCAGCCAAAACGATGCACTCGACAGCCTACCAAGCGGGGCTAACTGCCAAAAACGCTAATGCTGAGGTGCTAATACTGGGGCACTATTCGTCTCGGTATAACGATATAAAACTTTTTAAGGAGGAGGCGAGTGAGGTATTTGCTAATGTGTATTTAGCCGAAGACGGCAAGAAATTTGTATATCAATAAATAGAAAAAAACAAAAAAATAATTAATTGAACTATGAAGAGTAAAAAGTGGATTTACATAGGGATAGCTGTAGTATTAGCTTGGTTTGTTATTAGTTCCTATAACAGCCTGATAACCCAAAAACAAGAAGTAAAAGTGAAATGGGCGCAAATAGAAGTGCAATTACAACGCCGTACTGACCTTATTCTCAGCTTAGTGAAGACCGTAAAAGGTTTTGCTAAACACGAAAGGGAAACTCTTGAAAGGGTGATGCAAGCACGTGCAAGGGCTACCCAAATAACTATAGACCCTTCTAAATTGGACGAGGCTACGATGGCAAAACTATCGCAAGCACAGGGTGAACTTTCACAAGCCTTAGGGCGCTTGATGGTTGTGAGTGAAAACTACCCCGAACTGAAAGCTAATCAGAATTTTATGATGTTGCAGACAGAGATTGCGGGCTGTGAAAACCGCATAGCGGTAGAGCGCAAGCGTTATAATGATGCTGCTAAAGTATACAATACATCGTTGCTTAGCTTTCCTAAAAACCTTGTAGCGAGTTTTTTAGGTTTTACAGAAGTGGCTTATTACCAAGCTGAAGCAGGCTCTAACAAAGCCCCAGACTTTGAATTTTAGTGCATTACAATAAGATTTTACGACAATGAAAAGGTTTGTTATCGCTCTCCTTATAGCAACCTTGTTTCCCTTGTGCGCTATAGGGCAAACCTCTACTGAGGCTGAAGAACAACCCTCAAAAGGCTATACCATAGAGCAAGTACCCAATGTACAATTAGAAAATGCTGCCCATTATGTAACTGACCCACAGGGGATTTTGAGTACGCAACAACGCGATTCGCTTAACACTATCAGCAGGCAATTGCGCGACAGCACTACTACCCAAATGGCAATAGTTATTCTCCCAGCTATAGACCGCGAGAAGTATGCAGATGCTCGTGAGTTTGCCTTTGAGCTCTTCAATTATTGGAAGTTGGGCGAAAAAAAAGTAGATAACGGGCTGTTAATTTTATTGCTCACCAACCCCGATGAGCGTGAAATCACTTTTGAAGTGGGGTACGGGCTGGAAGAGTACCTGCCCGATGGACTTTGCAAATACATACAAACTGAACTGATGATTCCTAAAATGAAAGGTGGCGATTACGGTGGAGGACTTATTGCTGGAGCTACTGAAGTAGATAAAATCATCAAGAAAAAGTCGGATTTTGCTAATCGGTATTACGAAGGAGAGAAAAACAAAGAAAGTAATGCTGTAAAAGGGATTTTAGTTTTTGTCGGAATATTAAGTAGTTTGGGTTACCTCTTTGGGCTGCGCCCTTTGCAAAGAATAAGCAAAAACCCTCACTTTTCGGGCTACAAAAAGTATGCACTGATGAAAGAAGATAGAAACTCTTTTGGCTGTCTTGTATTTTTGTCATTAACTTTGTTGCTGCCTATTGCTATTCTTTACGGCATAGTGGTAGATAGAATGAAACGCCGCCAGCTAAAAGCGATAGTATGTGAAGGTTGTGGAGCTACCAATACGCAAGAGGTGAGAAAAACAGAAACGAGAGAAAGTGCGTATCGCTACATTATCAACTATTTATTTACTTGTAAAAAGTGTGGTAGGGTACATAAAGAAACAATATATAAAAATATACAGCCGCGCAATATTGGTGCCTCAGGAGGTTTTTTTGGCGGAATGAGTGGCGGTTCGGGCGGCTCATTTGGCGGTGGAAGTTCAGGTGGCGGTGGCGCTTCAACCAAATTTTAATGCGTTATGCTCTTTTAAAGACTTTTGGGGCAGTCGTATGAAAAAAATATTTTACGGAAAAAGTAATTTTGGAACGATTTTGGCAGGTGTTTTTTACGGAAAAAGATATTTTTATGAAACAATTGTTATTGAGTTTGATAACAGCTTTATTATTTGTAGGTTGCACCGATAAGGGTAGCAATAGCGAGAAGTATTTGCCAGCATCAGTAGGGAAGATAAACACAGTTTCGGTAGTGATAGATGATGAGCTGTGGAAAGGTGCTGTAGGCGATACTATAAGGCGTTATTTTGCAACTGCTATAGATGGGTTACCCAATGAAGAGCCGCTTTTTACGCTTCGCCAGATGCCACCACAAGTATTTCAAGGCAATACTCGTAATAGCCGTAATATACTTATAGTGCAACGCGGCGATAAACCAAAGGTAACTATAGAAGAAGATGTGTATGCCCGTCCGCAAGTTATCGCTACTGTACAGACGAATAAAATACGCGAAATTTGTTGTAAAATAGAAGAATACAACCAGCAGCTCATAGAAGCGTTTAGAGAAAATGAGCTGAAGGAAACGCTACACCGCTTTGAGAACTCATTGAATACTGAAACAGCTACTGTAGAAACCTTAGGGGTAAAGCTAAAAATGCCTTCGCTGTATAAATCGCATAAATATGGAACTAATTTCTTTTGGATAGAACGCGACATTAAAGGAGGCAAAGCAAGTGTTATTCTTTACGAAATGCCTTTGGGGAGTATTCCCAACGAAGGGGTGGCAAGAGCACAGGCTATCGTAAAGATGCGCGATTCTATAGGAAAACTCTATATACCAGGTCCTGAAAAAGGAATGTATATGGTTACCGAAAGTTATCTTGCTCCCAGCATTAAGCTTTTCACTTTCAAAGATAGAAAAACAATAGAAAGCAAGGGCTTATGGGAAGTGAAAAACTTTGCGTTGGGCGGTCCTTATATCAATTATATTATTGAAGATCAGGAGAACAACCGCTTGCTTGTGGTAGAGGGCTTTATGTATGCCCCACAGATGCCTAAACGCGATGTAATGTTTGAGCTTGAGGCAATTATAAAAAGCATAGAATTTAAAAATAACAATAAACAATAACTATGAATTTGAGTATATTTTTAGGAATGGTAGGACCTTGGCAAGTAATTATAATAGTAGCACTTATATTACTGCTATTTGGAGGTAAAAAAATTCCCGAACTGATGCGTGGTCTTGGTACAGGTATCAAAGAATTTAAAGATGCTACCAAAGGTACCGATGACGCTCAAGAAAATAAAAAAACAGAAGAAACTACTAAAAATTAATAACGATGATTCTTACAACAACACCTACAATTGAAGGACGACCTGTAAAACAATATTTGGGTATCGTAACAGGTGAAACTATTATAGGGGCTAATGCTATAAAAGACTTTATGGCATCGCTTACCGATTTTTTTGGGGGTAGATCTACTACCTACGAGCAAGTGCTTATAGAAGGTAAAGAAACTGCTCTCAGAGAAATACAAGATCGTGCTACACAATTAGGCGCTAATGCTATTGTGGGTATTGACCTTGATTATGAAACTGTAGGTGCCAATGGGGGAATGCTAATGGTTACTGCCAGCGGTACAGCCGTATTGGTGTAGATGCCTACGAATAAACACACTCATAAGCATTTGTGGTTTAGCGACAGGCTCATAGCGTGGTTTGCTACAGCACAACGCACACTACCTTGGCGGGGAACGACTAACCCTTACAAGGTGTGGCTATCGGAGATTATATTACAGCAAACGCGCGTAGTGCAAGGATTGCCTTACTACGAGCGTTTTCTTGCTACATTCCCTACCGTGCAGCACTTAGCCAAAGCTGATGAAGCGCAGGTGCTGAAGCTATGGCAGGGCTTGGGCTACTACTCACGAGCTAAAAACTTGCACCACACAGCCCAATATATAACCTTTGAACTGAAGGGCGCGTTTCCTACTAATTATGAGGGGCTGGTGAAACTAAAAGGTATTGGTGATTATACGGCAAGTGCTATCGCTTCGTTTTGCTATAATGAGCCTTGTGCGGTAGTAGATGGGAATGTATACCGCGTGTTATCACGTGTTTTTGGTATAGAAACGGCTATTAATAGTACCCAAGGAGCTAAAGAATTTAAAGAGCTGGCGGTACTATTACTCGATAAGCAGCGAGCAGGCTTGCACAACCAAGCCCTAATGGAGTTTGGAGCATTGCAATGTGTGCCACAATCACCCGATTGTAATGGCTGTGTGCTGCGTGATAAGTGCTGGGCTTTTCAGCATAAAAAAGTAGAAGTATTGCCTGTAAAGGAGAAAAAGCTGACGATAAAAAAACGCTATTTCAACTACATAGTTTGGCTTTCGGCAGATAAAAAAACACAATTGCAACGGCGCGAAGCGAAGGATATATGGCAGGGATTGTACGAGTTTCCGCTAATAGAAACTACTGAAGTGGCTACAGCTACAACTATTAAACAACAGCTTGCCCTCACGGACGAAAAAGCATTGAGCTTGTACAACGAACAGCCTATAGTGCACAAGCTGACGCATCAGCATATTTATACCCACTTTTGGATTGTAGAAACGGAGACGCTCAGCGATGCTATAACAGTGGAGGAACTGCACGAGTATCCGGTATCGGCACTTACTGCTAACTTTATTGCGAGCTTTTGGAAAAAGAGATAAAAATATTTTGTGTGTTTTTTTGGTAGTTATAAAAAATATTGTAATTTTGTGGTTACAAATAGACCTTAGTCATTAATGATTGGAGGTTAGACCTTGAGAAAAGAAAGATTTTAAGAAATTAAGTATATATGAATGGGACTTTGAATAAGGTAATACTCATTGGGAGAATGGGTGAGAAGGTAAAGTTAACTTATTTTAATGAAGGAAGTTGTATAGGTCAGTTCCCTTTGGCTACAGATGATGAATATCTGAACCGCGCGACCAATGAACGTATTGTAACTGCTGAATGGCATAATATAGTGGTGCGCAACAAATTAGCTGAAATAGTAGAGCGTTATACTCATAAAGGAGATTTGATATACGTAGAAGGGAAAATAAGAACACGCAAATGGCAAGCCGAAGATGGTACTATGCGTTACCTGACGGAAATACAAGCCAGTGAGGTGAATTTTTTACCAAACAGGCGTGAGGGAAGGAGTTCATATCAGGCGGAAATAGAAAAAGACGATCCAGATGTGAGTACTACTCCCTTATTTTAATAATAAAACCTTAATATTTTGGAAATAGAACCTCTGACGATACAGCTGTTGATGCCTTTACTGACGATAGATACAGGTTTAGTAATTCAATTTGCTGTATTTTTTGTATTATTACTATGCTCGGCACTCATTTCGGGCTCTGAAGTGGCGTTGTTTTCACTTTCGCCTACAGAGCTTGAAACCCTAAAAGAAGAGAAAACTACGCAAGCCGATTTGATAATCACGCTAGTAGAAAATCCGAAGAAACTATTGGCTACTGTGCTAATAGCTAATAATTTGGTAAATATATCTATTGTATTAATCTCGGCAGACTTATGTGAATTTCTTTTTGGTGGTATAGAAAACCCTATTCTTAAAGATGTAATGAATATAGGGGTGGTTACCTTTGTGCTCTTACTATGTGGTGAAATCTTGCCTAAGATATATGCTAATAGAAATAACTTGGCTTTTTCACGGAAAGTTATTTACTTTATATATACTTTTGATAAGTTCTTTACGCCTATAAGTCTGCCGATGAAGGCTTTTACGGTATGGGTACAGAAGTTTTTGGGCAAGGGAAAAAGTAATATATCGGTGGGGCAGCTTTCACAGGCGTTGGAGCTGGCATCGGTGGATGATACTACTAATGAAGAAAAGAAGATATTGGAGAGCATTGTGTCTTTTGGCAATACCGAGACGCACGAAGTAATGGTGCCGCGTGTGGATATATTTGCTCTTTCGGATACGCTTTCTTTTAGGGCGCTGCTTAGTGAGGTGTTGCGCATTGGGTATTCGCGAATACCTGTATATCACGAGAATTTGGACAATATTACGGGGGTTATTTACATCAAAGACTTGTTGCCACACTTAGATAAAGACGATTTTGAATGGACACAGGTGATGCGCAAGGCTTTCTTTGTGCCTGAAAATAAAAAACTGAATGATTTGTTACAGGAGTTTCAGGAGAAGAAGATACACCTTGCAGTAGTGGTAGATGAGTATGGCGGCACGTGTGGTATTATAACGCTGGAGGATATTATAGAGGAAATTGTGGGGAGCATCAACGATGAGTTTGACGATGATGATGTTACATATACGAGAATAAACGATCATACCTTTATATTTGAGGGTAAAACGGTGATGAAGGATTTCTATCGGATTATGCAGATAGACGATACTGAAGAGGTATTTTTTGACGAAAAACGGGGTGTAGCAGAGACTCTTGCGGGCTTCTTGTTGGAACTATCGGGGAATTTCCCGCAAAAGGGCAAACCCATACAATTTGGGAAATATAAATTTATAGTAGAAGCTTTTGACAAGAAGCGAATAAAGGAGATAAAAGTAGTGGTACTTTAAATATGAAATATTCAAAAATTATAGAAGATATTTACAAACAGGTGCTTTTGGAAGATAATTTGGGTACGGCACCCACATATATTCCAGAGTTGGCACAAGTAGACCCCAATAAATTTGGGGTATATTTATATAGTTTGAACAAGCAGTCGTATGGGGTGGGTGATTGTGAGGAGCGTTTTTCATCACAGAGTATTGCAAAAGTACTATCGCTGTGCTTGGCATATAGTATTATAGGTGATAAACTTTGGAAGCGTGTGGATGTAGAGCCATCGGGTACTTCGTTTAACTCATTGGTGCAGCTGGAGGCAGATAATGGTATACCGCGTAATCCGCTCATCAATGCGGGGGCTATAGTGGTGTGTGATATATTGCTCTCTATACTGGAAGATGCGGAGGCTGATTTTTTGAATTTTGTACGTGATTTAGCCAACGATGATAGCATTAATTACTCTGTATTGGTAGCCGAGTCGGAAAAATCAGTAGGGTATCGCAATTTTGCACTTTGTTATTACATAAAGTCATTGGGGAATATAGAAAATGAGCCTATAGAGGTATTGAATTTTTACTTTAAAATGTGCTCGCTGGAATTGAGTTGTAAGTCATTGGCGTATATATTTTCATTTCTTGCCAATGATGGTATTCGTATGCACGACAGGGTGCAAATACTTACCGAAACTTGTACTAAGCGTGTGAATGCCCTGATGCAGACTTGCGGTTTTTATGACGAATCGGGGGAATTTGCTTTTAAGGTGGGACTCCCTGGCAAGAGTGGTGTAGGAGGGGGTATCGTAGCATTGTTGCCCAACCATTACAGCATAGCTGTATGGTCGCCAAAACTGAATGAAAAGGGGAATTCTTACAGAGGAATGAAGTTTTTAGAAGAGTTTACAGCACAGACACATAGTTCGATATTTTGATTACTCTAAGGCGTTTTTGATAGCGATGAGAGTTTGTTTTATGTGTTGTAGTTTGCTGATAAGGTCGTAGTTGGAAAGCGTTTTTTGGTTTTCTTCTTTCAATCGTTGTCGGGCACCTTCTAACGTAAAACCTTTTTCTTTTACGAGATGATAAATAAGCTGTAGTTTTTTTACGTCTTCGGGGGTAAATTTGCGAGATCCTGTAGTGCTCTTGCGCGGACTTATAATGGCAAATTCTTTTTCCCAAAAGCGTATGAGCGATGTGTTTACGCCAAAGGCTTTCGCAACTTCGCCTATGCTGTAATAGAGTTTATCGGGCAGATTGATTTCCATAGGATAATTAGTAATTTGTATTTCAGGCAAAAATAGTAAATTGGCAGGAGATACACAAGTTTTTTTTGAATAACTATAAAAATCTATAATTATGAGTAGAGTGTATTTTATATTACTGGCTTTGTTGCCCGTGCTATCATTTGGGCAAGCCGAAAAGCCTTCAGGGCTATACCAATCGGATAAGGCGAAAGAGCAGTTTCAGTTTCGTTTTAATGATGATAATACGGTAGATATTATCACCGCTAATGGTGTGTATTCAGTAAGCAACGAAGTGGTTACCATTGATCTTAAAACCCCCGATAGCTTTACTCTTACTAAAGAGAACGGCAATAGTGCGGCACTGCAGATTAGTTTTGAGCCTTCAGATGACTTCTTTGGTTTGGCTACACGTTATATATACATTGGTTATGAGGACGATAAAGGTGAAGTGCAATACGTTAGCCTTTATAACAAAGCACAAGGAGAGGGCAATGAAAATGACGATAAGGTAACAATAGAGGTGCCTCGTACTGAGCATTTGTACTTAGCAAATGCTTATGCTACAGCTTACAAAGGCAAAAATGCTGAAGTGAAAATAGAAAAATATGCTATTGGTAAGAATACCAATGCGCTAAAAATACAATTTAATGCACGTGGTGCTGTTTCACGCTCACTAAAGTTGGTTCGCGACTCTCAAAACCCAGAACATTATGTGCTAAACGAACCTGAAATTTATGAAACCCCTGTAGTATTTACAAAGGTTACTAATGAGCCCTTGCTATCTTTGCGACCTGAAAGTACTGAGGCTGTGAAAAAATGGAAACACCTCATCGCTTTTGAAGAAGAAAGTAATATCCCTGAATATAATCCTGAAAAATCTAAAAACGCTATTGCTCCTGTAAAAGAACATAAATCGCTTAACGAGGCTTTGGCGGCAGCTGCTAAAAACAAACGTTTGCTATTTGTATTTTTGCAGCCTAACAACAATACAGCTAAAGAAGAATTTAACAGCTTGCTAAATAGCTATAGTAGTGGTAGTAGTGATGACGACGAGTATGCATACAGCAATAAGTTTAGATACGAACTCTATTTGGCAACTGCTAAAGAAGCTAAAACGCTTACAAAAAAAGGAATAGGCAGTGGTAACCAAGTGGTACTGCTAAACGCTGCTGGAGATGTAATTTACCACCAAGAAGGTACTATTGCACAACAAGAAGCCGAAGACCTATTGGAAAATGGCAGGTATGAAAACATCTTTCAAACCCTTGCTATAGCTTATGAACTTGATAAGGTACTGGGTAACCCTAAAAGTACTGCTAAAGAAGTAGAAAATACTTTTAGCAACCTCCTTAACAATGATTCTTCACAAATATTTTTATTGGCAGAAAATCGTCCTAAAGAACAAGACGCTGATGACCAAAAGACTTACGAAGAAAATACTAAAAGCTATTTGGAAAAACTGAAGAACCCTAAAGGATTCCGCAAGCTACAACTCACCCCTGCAATGCTTGAAAACCAATGGAAACGCGTAGTGGATAGTCACCTAAAAGACAAGAACTTAGATGCTAAATACGCTCAACTATTGGTGCTGGCAGGCGTAACTGAATACTACGAAAAAGTATTTGCCCAAACTCCTACTCCTACAGCTACTTATATGGATGTAGTAGATTATCTGTTGCGCTTTAAAGACGAAATTGCTGCTCATAACAAAAAAGTATTGGGCAAAGACCCTGATGCTACTGATGAAGATTATATACCTTATAGTGAACGCATAGAAAAAGGAGCTATAGAGGTGAGCTACAAGCAACAATGCAATGGCTTAGAAAACTTGGCAGAAAAGAATAAAGACCTATTACCACGTATTAAAAGTATCTATGAAAAAGGATTGCAATTGGGGGTATATGAGCCTAATGACTATTTAGATTTCTTGTACGAAAACGATGCTGAAGGTGCTGGTGTGTATTTTGCTGAATATTTCAACAATATCACTCAAAAAGACAGTAACTTAATTGCTGCCTTGGACAAAGCTTATACCGAATCTAAAGATGCCTACAGCTGGCGAACTTTCAAAATGTACTTTGCCAACCGCGCTAATAATATCGCTTGGAAAGTGTATCAATACGACCATACCGATAAGGATAAGCTAAAAGCACCTTACCAATGGGCAAAAGCCGCAGTGCAATTAGAGCCCGAAAATCCTTTCTATATAGATACTTTGGCACATTTGGTGTATGTGCTTGAGAGTAAAGAAAAAGGGATTGAACTTGAAGAAAAAGCGGTGCAGCTGATGGATAAATACGAAGATGGTAGTGAAGCTGAACGTGCTGAAATTAAAAAGAACTACGAAGCTATGAAAGCTCGCTAATGATAAATAATTACTTTTTACAATGAAAGAATTTTCAACAGCAGATTTTGAAGCTCTTATTAAAGAGTGGATTACGAGCCTTATAAAATTTGCCCCAGCACTTATTGGGGCTATTGCCCTATACTTTGCAGGAAAGTATTTGATAAACTTCATTGTGAAGATGGTAAGCAAACTGATGAACAAACGTGAGGTGGAACCTACCCTGCAAACTTTCTTATTGCAGGTGATACGCTGGGTGCTACACATTGCTTTGTTCCTTACAATTGTACAGGTTATAGGCTTACCCGCTACACAGTTTATCGCTATTATCACCTCAGGATTTGTAGCCGTAGGTCTCGCCTTGCAAGGTTCGCTATCCAACTTTGCCAGTGGGATAATGATTCTTATATTCAAACCCTTCAGAGTGGGTGATATTATTGAGGGCAAAGGACAAAAAGGCACCGTTAAAAACATTGGTTTATTTGCTACCACTCTCAACAAGCCTAATAACGAACAGGTAATTATTCCTAACACACAGCTATTTAGCGATAGCATTATCAACTATAGCAGGGAAGAGAAACGCCGCGTGTTTATACTCGTGGGTATAGGCTATGGTGATAATATACAGAAGGCGCGCGAAGTGCTCTTGCAAATTGCTAAAGACCAGCCCCTTGCCCTTTCTACTCCTGAACCTGAAGTAATGGTGGAAGAACTTGCGGAAAGCTCAGTAAATTTGTCGTTGCGCTATTGGTGTATGTCTGCAGATTATGCCGTTTGTTATTTCAACAGCTTGGAAGAAGTGAAGAACCGATTTGATGCTGCTAATATCAATATACCTTATCCGCAAGTACAAATTAATCAATAGTTATGAGCTATTCTAAGGATTATAAAACCAATGAGCGCATAGATGAAGCCAAAAACAAGAATACGAACTCTCCTAAAGAAACACAATCAATAGGTTTTTTGTATAGGCATCGCGGGTTGTTTTGGTTGGGAGGTGCCATAATCATTTCGAGTGTGATAATAATGATTTTTGGTATGACAGCAGTGGTATATCCACAGATGTTAGAATCCCCATCGATGTTGTTTTTTATTCTCTTTGTGCTGACGTTTTATATCACCACTTTTGGGAGTGTTGCTTTTATAATCCTCTGTATTATCTATTATTTAAAAGACAAGAATAATGATTAATACCACATCCCCCAAAAAAATATGAATTGGGAAAATATTAAAAAGCAATGTACCTCTTTGGGTACATTGCTTTTTTTGTGATATCGCCAATTCCACCCACAAGTGCAATTCTCCTGTAAAAATAAACATTTAAAACGATACAAAACAGCTTATTTGTACAAAAATGTAAAAATAAACCTTTGTTATCAAGTTTATTTTTACTATCTTTACCTAAAAAATATTTATAATGAAACACTTGGTACTTATTCCAACTGAAAAAATAATAGCGCGCTTGCAGTATGAAAACCCTTGGTGGGTAAATAATAAAATACCTTCGGCTATTTATGCCTATAATGTAGGAGCCAATATGGTAAATCTTATTCCCCTACACTTCACCGAAGGTTGAGCGAAGGTTGAGCGAAGGATAAGC
>NZ_KB291334.1:0-18087 GCF_000318275.2 Capnocytophaga sp. oral taxon 332 str. F0381 | reverse complement strand
GAGCTGGCGCAGCCGAGTATGTGACGAAGGTTGAGCGAACGATAAAAGCCTGTGCGGCTCGCACTAAATTTTTCATTAAACATTAATTATTGACAATTGAACATTATTTTGTATCTTTGCCGCTGAATAATTAATAAAAAAGAAATAACTATGAATGAGCTCAATGATGAACTATGGCGCGCTAAATATCAAGAAACTCTTATGACTACCTCTGGAGGACTAACTGCTGCTAAACGCAATGATAAATGGGGATTCGTAAACCATAATGGCAAAGAAATATGTCCGTTTAAATACGATAGCGTCCTTCCTTTCCTGATGGGGACAGCTACCGTATCTATAGCCAACCAATGGGGGGTGATAGATGATAATGGTAAAGAAATAGTGCCTGTGTATTATGACAAAGCTTTCTATTTTTCTTACGAGCTGGCACAAGTTATCAAAAACGGCAAAACAGGATTCGTAAATAAACGAGGCGAAGTAGCCATTCCCCTAATATACGATGAACTCCACCCCTTTATGAGCTATATCACTTGTGCCAAAAAAGACGGAAAGGCAGGCTATATCAACATTAAAGGTAAAACAGTTATAGATTTTGTTTATGACGAAGCACTCCCTTTCTTTGAAAACCTCGCTGCTGTAAAGCGCAATGATAAATGGGGATTTATAGATAAGAAAAACAACCTAATTATTGATTTTCAGTATGACGATGTAGAAAATTTTTGGGAAGGGGTAGCCAAAGTGAAAAAAGGCAACCATTGGGGGCTTATAGATGATAAAAACACATTGCTCATTCCTACCGAATATGACGATGTAGTGCGCTTTGTAGAAGGATTGGCACCTGTAATGCGCAATGATAAATGGGGCGTGATAGATGCTAAAGGCAACCTCATCTGTCCGCTACAATATGATGAAATATACGATTTTCACAACGGTTATGCGATTGTAGAACTGAACGAAAAATTGGGTTATATCAATAAAAAAGGCGAGGAAATATGCGCTCCTAAATACGATGAGGCACGCGATTTTAAAGGTAAAATGGCGGCGGTGTGCCAAGATGATAAATGGGGCTTTATTGATGAAAAGGGCACAGAAATTGTAGAACTAAAATTTGATGAGGTCTATGACTTTGATGAGAATCCTTTCACCTTGGGAATCATAGATGATGAAGAATGGGTGGTGTGGAATAACGGACATACAACTTCATATGAAGAATTTAAAAAACAAGCAAAAAAGCTATAACAAATGATAGTAAAAATAATCAATACCTCTACCAATGAGCTTCCCGCCTACCAAACCGCAGGTGCTGCGGGCTTAGATATTAGAGCTAATTTGGAAGAGCCCATAGTGCTGGCACCGCTACAGCGTACGCTTGTGCCTACGGGGTTGTTTTTGGAAATTCCCGAAGGCTACGAAGTGCAAGTGCGCCCGCGTAGTGGTTTGGCTGCGAAGCACGGCATCACAGTTATCAATGCCCCTGGTACCATAGATAGCGACTATCGCGGCGAAGTGAAAGTACCTATCGTAAATCTATCTGATGAAAGTTTCACCATTGCACACGGCGAACGCATCGCTCAAATGATATTTGCTAAATACGAACGAGTAACATTTCAGCAAGTAGAAGAACTTTCTGATACCCAAAGAGGTACCGCAGGCTTTGGAAGTACCGGAAAATAAGGGATAATGATTAATGATTATGTTAATTATTAATGGTAAATGGTATGAAAAAGATATTTTTTTTAATGATAGCCTTGTTGGCGTTGGTAAGTTGCAAGCCTAAACAACAGCTCGTAACCGTTACAGGCAAAGTAACTGAAGCTGAACAAGCGGCTGAAGTTATCAATAAGCATCTGAATAAAACACCTTCATTCAGTACCCTTAGTGGTAGTGTGATGACCAGCTATAGTGAAAATGGCGAAGCCTCACAATCAATGCCCTTTTCGCTTCGTATGGAAAAAGGCAAGAATATATGGCTATCAGCACCTTTGGGCGTAGCCAAAGCCCTCGCCACTCCCGATAGGCTCTCGTTTTACAATCGTTGGGACAATACTTCCTTTAGCGGCGATTTTGATTACTTAACAGAACTCTTGGGCTTCTCGGTAGGTTTCAATGAAATTCAAAACCTACTGTTGGGCAATATAATATATTCTGTTACGCCTAATATAAAGCTACTTGCCAACGATAGCAACCGCTATGTGTTGCAATATAACGATGGTAGCCTTACCGTTACTTACAAGCTCTTGCCCGATAGCTATAGGGTGGAAAGTGCCCTATTACAGCACAACGTAAAAGAACAACAAGCACTTATTACCTACACCTACCAAAAAGTAACCGATGAGCTGCTACCAGCTACTATAAAAATAGAAGTAGTAAACGAAGATAATCGCAATGATATAGTTTTAGAACTAAAAAGTTTAGAGCTCAATGGGCAAGTTAGTTTTCCGTTTAAAATGCCTGAATAGCATAAAAAATTAATGAAATTAAGGGTAGAAATAATTATTATTCTGTTGTTTTTTCCGTTGCTACTGATGGGTCAGCGGCAAAAAGACTTAGAACAACGCAAGAAGGCACTGTTGGAACAAATAAAACAGATGTCGGCACTGCGCCAACAACAAAGTCAGCAACACCGCACCACTATACAACAAATAGAAGCTGCCAATGAGAAAATACAAATGCGCACGCGGCTCATACAAATAAATCAGCAGCAAGCTAATATGCTGTCTAAAGAAATTGCTAATAATGAAAAAGAACTCCGTACGCTTAAAAAAGAATTAGAATATCACCAAGGCGAATATGCGAAAACCATACGACAGTCGTACAAAAGCAAATCTGCCGAAAATAGATTGTTATTTATACTTTCATCGGAAAGCTTTGGGCAAGCCTACAAGCGGCTTACCTATATGAAGCAGTATGTAAATTACCGTCACGACCAAGTAACGCAAATACAGACGAAGACTGAGGAAATAAGGCGTATTAACGATACTTTGGTTGTACAACGCAACGAAAAAAATAAAGTTCTTGCTGAACAGCGCCGTGAGCAAGCCTTGTTGCAGCAAGAAAAGCGAGAATTGGAACAGCTGGCAGTAAATATACGTCAGGTGGAGCGCAATTACGAAGCCCAAATACGCGAAAAGCAAAAACAAGCGAATGCTATTGATAAAAAAATACAGCAACTCATACGCTTGGCTATCATAGAGGCGAATAAACGCGAAAGCAACAGAGTGAATGCCAATACGGGAGGAACTGCTGTTGCTACTACACCTCCTCCGGAAGAAGACGATAGTACTACCGAAGTGGCTTTTGTACTCACCCCCGAAACACGGCGTGTAGCGAATAGTTTTGAAGCCAACAAAGGCAACCTGATATGGCCTGTGGTAAAAGGCTACAAATCACAAGGTTTTGGGGTGTACTACGACCCTGTGTATCCTGAATTGCAACATTATAACAACGGTGTTACCATTGCTACGGAACGTGATGCTGAGGCTCGTTGCGTGTTTGAAGGTGAGGTATCTGCCATACAATCTATCCCAGGTAGTAATAAGGTGGTGCAGGTACGGCACGGGAATTACATCACTATTTACTATAATTTGACAGAGGTGTATGTGAAAAAAGGCGATAAAGTGCGTGCTAAAGAGCCATTAGGAAAAATATTTACTAACAGTAAAGGGAAAACCGAAATGAAATTCTTTCTATATAAGAACACTACACGCCTGAACCCTGAGTTTTGGATACACAAATTGTAATTGGGGATTAGTAAATGAATGGATTGACTTTTACAAATTAATATAAATATGAGTAAAATAGTAGTAACGGGTGGACTTGGTTTTATTGGGTCGCACACTGTAGTAGCCTTGCAAGAAGCAGGCTTTGAAGTTGTTATTATTGACAACCTGTCTAATGCTGAAGAAAGTGTATTAGGCAAAATTGCTAAAATTACGGGTATTACCCCTGTGTTTGAGAAATTTGACCTTAGAGATAAGGCTGATGTAAAAGACTTTTTTAAACGCCATAATGATGTGCAGGGGGTGATACACTTTGCTGCCTCAAAGGCTGTGGGTGAAAGTGTAGAAAAGCCTTTGCTTTACTACGAAAACAATCTTAATTCGCTTATTTATTTGCTTCAGGAACTTAGTGCTTTGCCCAAGGCTAACTTTATATTTAGTTCTTCTTGTACCGTTTACGGTCAGGCAGATGAATTGCCCGTAACAGAAAACGCTCCTGTGAAGAAGGCAGAATCACCTTATGGTAATACTAAACAAATAAGTGAAGAAATCATCGTAGATACTTGCCGTGTAACGCCTAATTTGCAGGCGATAGCTTTGCGCTACTTCAACCCCATAGGGGCACACCCTTCAGCAGAAATAGGCGAGCTTCCTATAGGCGTACCTCAAAACTTAGTACCTTTTATCACACAAACAGCAATAGGCTTACGCGAAAAACTATCAGTATTTGGTAATGATTACCCTACTCCTGATGGTACTTGTATCCGCGATTATATTCACGTAGTAGATTTGGCACAAGCACACGTAGTGGCTTTGCAACGCCTTATCGAGGGTAAGAATACCGAAAATTACGAAGTATTTAATATCGGTACGGGCAAAGGTAGTACCGTGCTGGAGGTGATTGAAAGTTTTGAGCGCGTATCGGGCAAAAAACTGAACTACCAAATTGTAGGCAGGCGCGCAGGTGATGTGGTAGCCGCTTACGCTAATACTGATAAAGCAAACAACGTATTGGGCTGGAAAGCAAAAAGCACCCTTGACGAGGCGCTTCTATCGGCTTGGCAATGGGAACAAAAAGTAAGAAAATAACCCAATGAAAACCTGTACCATACAAAACAACACAATTAGCCTGAACCATTCGGTTATTTTTACTGAAAAGGGTATCCCTCTTGCTGAATTTGCTAAAAAGGCACTGAAAGCCTTGCGTGTGGAATACGCCAAGTTCTACAAGATGGATACCCTTAGCAAGATGGCTTTTTTGGCAGCTGAGGTACTTTTAAGTCCGTTCTCGCAAGAGGAGAAAAATGGGATAGCGCTTGTATTTGCGAATCGTGCTGGGAGTTTGGATACGGACTTGAAACATCAGGCTACAATAGCAGATGAAGGAGAATACTATCCGAGTCCGGCGGTATTTGTATATACACTGCCTAATATTTGCTTGGGCGAGATAAGTATCAGGCATCAGCTTAAAACAGAAAATGCTTTTATGGTATTTGATAACTACGCACAAGCAGAGGTATTTTTCAAAGAGTATAGTCGGCAACTAATAGCCGAAAAGTCAGCTGAAAAAGTGCTTTGCGCGTGGGTGGAAGTACTTGAAGATGAATGTGAAGTGATAGCAACACTTTACTAGATTTGTGTAATTGCTAATAAATGGCTATCTTTGCACTCTAAACTATTATATTAATGGACGCACTTATTTTAGAACTGAAGAACAAAATTATTGAAGTATTAAACCTTGAAGAGGTAACTCCTGAAGATATTCAGGACGATGAGCCTCTATTTGGTACGGGCTTAGGCTTAGATTCCATAGATGCCCTTGAACTAATTGTGCTATTAGATAAAAATTACGGCATCAGATTGGACGACCCTAAGAAAGGGAAAGAAATATTTCACTCGGTAAAAACAATGGCTGAATATATCACAGCACACCGCACCAAATAATGCCTCCTAAAATAGTTGTTACGGGTATGGGTATCATCTCTTCAATAGGTAATTCTGTTGAAGCGAATTTTTACGCACTCACCCACAAGCGCACGGGGCTTTCTGTTATAGAAAACCTTGTTACGACACATAAGAACAATATTAGGGTAGGGGAGGTGAAGCTCACTAATATTCAGCTTGCTGAAAAATTACATCTTCCTATTGTAAATGCCTACTCACGCACTTCGCTGCTGGGGATTATTGCAGTAAAGGAAGCGATAGCCAATGCAAATCTTACCCCTAAACAGCTTGGCAATGCAGGTTTCATCAATGCTTCTACGGTAGGCGGTATGGATATGACGGAGCGTTACTTTTTTGAGTATGAGAATAGTGAGTCGGTAAGGCGTTACATCACCACGCACAATATAGGCGATGTTACCCACCAAATTGCTGATTATTTTCGCTTGAAAGGTATAGTAACAAGTGTGAGCACGGCTTGTTCGTCATCGGCTAATGCTATTATTACTGCGGCGCACCTGCTCACTATGGGTAGGGCTGATTGCCTAATAGTAGGGGGGAGTGATGCGCTCTCAAAATTTACTATCAATGGCTTTAATAGCCTGATGATACTCTCGGATAGCGAATGTACACCTTTTGATGCACATCGCAAAGGATTGAACTTGGGTGAAGCAGCGGCTTATTTGGTATTGGAAACTGAAGAGAATGCTTTAAGGCGTGGTGCAAAAATAAAGGCTGTACTTAGTGGCTGGGGGAATGCAAATGATGCTTACCACCAAACAGCTTCTTCTGAAGATGGACAAGGGGCTTATTTGGCTATGCAACAAGCATTGCAAATGGCGCAATTGGAGCCCGAAACTATAGACTACATCAACGCTCACGGTACAGCGACTCCTAATAACGACCTTTCGGAAAGTAGGGCTTTATTGCGTGTTTTTGGTGAGTGTGTGCCTCATTACAGTTCTACTAAACCTTTTACGGGGCATACTTTAGGGGCGGCATCGTCTGTAGAGGCTGTTTTTAGTGTAATGGCACTGCGCAATGACATTGTATTTCCTAATTTGAACTATCAAACTCCAATGCCCGAAGTGCCTATACGCCCCCAAACAGAATTATTACACTTGCCTGTAAGGCACGTGCTTTCTAACTCGTTTGGCTTTGGGGGGAACTGCTCGGCACTTATATTTAGCAAAAAATAAATATATTATAAGAATGTTACAGCTTTACTATCATTGTTCATCAGAAGCTGGTACCGATGAAGCAGGGCGGGGGTGCTTGGCAGGACCTGTAACCGCCGCAGCTGTAATACTTCCTGCTGGCTTTAGTAACAATCTTCTTACCGATTCGAAACAGCTTACAGAAAAGCAACGCAATATATTACGCCCTATTATTGAGCGTGAGGCTGTTGCCTATGCTGTTTGTCATATTATGCCCGATGAGATAGACCAATTGAATATCCTCAGAGCTTCTATTACTGCTATGCACCGCGCAATAGCACAGCTTAATCCTCAACCTACTTTTATAGCTGTAGATGGCAATAAATTTGTGCCTTACAATAGTATTCCGCACGCTTGTATCGTAAAAGGCGATGGCAAAATACAGACGATTGCTGCGGCTTCGGTACTTGCTAAAACTTATCGCGATGCTTATATGGAAACCCTTGCAGCTGATTATCCTGAGTACCATTGGGAGCAAAATAAAGGCTATCCAACTACCGAACATCGCAAAGCTATAGCCGAATATGGTGCTACGCCTCATCATCGCAAAACTTTCCAGCTACTACCTGCCCAGCAGCTTTCGTTATTTTAAACTATAAAACGAACTGCCCAAGTAGTGATAAATGCTACTTGGGCAGTTCGTTTTGTAATTGTTTCTGCTTATAATCTGTTTTGATTAATCAACTTTGATGTCGGTATTTACGTTCTTACTACCTGCTAAAGCGTAGAATAGCAAGTAAGCAAGAGCAAGTACTATTACCCAATAACTTTGTATATAACCTACTACATCGGCAACCCAGCCTTGTAATGCAGGCAAAATACCTCCACCACACACCATCACCATAAAGATACCTGAAGCAGCTGCGGTGTATTTTCCTAATCCGTTGGTGGCAAGGTTGAAAATACCACCCCACATTACTGAAGTACACAATCCACAAAGCACAAAGAATAAGATGCTAATAGGCACTTCAGCCATTGCAAACGATAGGTTTTCTTGTAGGGCTGGTACTGTTACGGTTACGCTTTCGGGCATAAAAATAGCCACTGTTACCAATAGCAAGCCTAAAGCTGATACAAACGACAACATTGCCTTACTAGAAATAACGTTGCCCAAGCCTCCGCCTATAAATCGTCCTATAAACATCAAAAACCAATAAGTACCTACTACCGAGCCTGCTACAACTTCAGCTATACCTAAATTTTGCATATATACGTTGCTGATATTTGCTATTCCCACTTCTATCCCTACATATAAAAAGATAGCTACGGCACCTAATACAAAGTGACGGAATGATAGCGGACTTATTTTGCTATCTGCTTCTACGCGGCTGCTTTCTGCTTGAGGTTCTGGTATTTGTACCATTGTAAGCACTATAAAAGTAAGTGCAAAAATACCCATTGCCAAAAACAACACAGGGTTTGCATTAGCAATCTTGGCAGTAGCGAGGTTTCCTATAAGGTATCCACCTAATACGGGTGCTATAGTAGCCCCAATAGAGTTCAGTGCGCCACCAAATTGCAATAGCTGGTTTCCTTTTTTGCCACCACCACCTAGTGTGTTTAGCATTGGGTTTACTACAACGTTTAGCATACACATAGAGAAGCCCGCAACAAATGCTCCTGCAAGATATACCCCAAAACTATCTAATACCCCTGAAAAATAGGTGATACATACCCCTGCAAAACCTACTACTATAGCAGTAAGTGCGGTTTTTTTATAACCTATGTTTTGCAACATTTTCCCTGCGGGGATACCCATAAAAGCATAGGCAATGAAGTTTGCAAAATTACCCAATTGCGAAAGCAATACTGAGGTGTCGAATTGGCTTTTTACGATTTTACCTAATGGGTTTTGTAGCCCTGTTACGAATGATATCATAAAGAAAAGCGCAAACATCATTACGATGGGCAATAAGTAACTTTTTTTTTCTTGATTTTCCATTATTATATGTTTTTTGTTATTTTATTTACTTGTTATAAAAGGGTGATAAAAGAAATGACCTCTTCACTATCAGCCATATAGGCAGGCGTTTTTCAAAAGATTTATTAAAACGACTGCAAAAGTAAATAATAATAATGAAAAACGCAACTAAAATACTAACTTTTTTAAGGTTTATTTATGAAATCTTTTACACCACCTTTTATTTTTACAGGGGTTGCTTTTCTATTTATTTCGTAATCAGTGATTCGAGAGCTGCGCAGGTAAAGTTCTCTGTCTTTTATTTCTGCCTCTATTCTTGCTGAGGGTCGTCTTCTTCGGAATAAATAATATGGATAACCTGTATTGAAATATCCTTGAAAGGTGAGCCTTTCCTCCCCGCGTAATACTGTAATTTCTGTAGGGTCGCCTGCTCGCTTTTTGCTCGTGTACATCATAGGAATAAATGGCGAACTAACGCTGTCTTTTTCCAAAGCTATCACTATATCGCCCTCTTTTACGCCAAGCCGCTTAGCGGTAACAGTGTCGTTCTTAAAGCCAGCTACTTTCAGTCCGTTGCCTTTGTAGTTATAGTCAAATTTTAATCCCAAATCGGCTTTGTTGTTGTAGATTTTCACTCGCTGCTGTGGCTTGTGCCATTCAGCTTTTGCGCTTGTGGTATCTATGGTTTTTACCCTTAGCCAACCGATGCCCTTAGGATTTTGATAATCAGAGGTTTCCCATACAATGCGCGTAAGCGGCTTTCGTGTATGGTTGCCGATAAATTGCAATAAATTATCCTCTTCAGTATCAAAATAGCCCATAAAATGGTCGCCAGCGAGGCTGCGGAAAGTAATATTAGGGTTTTCTATCTTCAAAAAGTCAATAGTAGGTGTAATTTGTTCTATGGGATACAGCGTGTCGCTATAGGTATTTACGATGTAGAAAGGCTTTTCGTTGGTATTACAAGGGTAAATTTCGTCTTCGCCCAGCATACTTGCTACTTTTATACTGCCATTTAGGGCGATAAATCCCGCAAATTCGGTAGGGTAAGTCATAGAGAAATAGTAAACTCCCGATGCTCCGTCCGAAAAACCTGCCAAAAAGACTTTGTTTTCGTCAATTTTATACTGTTTCTTTACAGCTGCAATTTCGTCTAATACCATTTGGCAGCCTATTTCGTCAAACCAAGTGCAGCCTTTTTGCCCAAAAGGAAAGAGCAAATAACAATCTCCTTTGTCGGCTAAGCCAACAAAAGGCGATTGCGCTACGTATTTTTCAGGATTCGGACGAATAGCTGGCGAACCAATTGCCCCGTGCAAAAATACCACCAAAGGCTTGCCGCTTTTTTTTGCTGATGTAGCTTCTTTAGGAGCGTACACCACATAAGGACGTGTTTTCCCGTCCGCGCACGTTTGTTCGTAGGTCTTGAAATTTTGCGCCTGACCTACCAAGCTGCATACCAAGAATAAAAATCTAAAGTATTTCATAATAAGTGTGTTAATGTATTATTATTCTAAAAATTTACTACTACATTCAGTTTTTTAGCCAATATTTTTTGCAGTTGTATATAGCCCATTATATGGTCTATGAGTTCGTTTTTTTGCTCATCGGTAGCTGTTTGCAACTGCTCGCTCAGTTGGGCTATAAGGTGGCGCACCAGTAGCGTACGGATATTCAGTATGGTATCAGCTACAAACAGATGCACGTCTTCGTCTTTGTCTTTGGCAATGATGTTTCGCTTTTCCCATTGGTCTAAATGCCGTGCCTCATCTTCCATCAGCAATGACGATACCTTTTCCGATAATTCTATAGGCAGCTCATTCACTATATGGTTGATGTTGTAATCAGGGTTTTGGTTTAGCTTGGCTATCAGCAAGTCGTAGATGTGTTTAAAGTCGGGGTTGGCAAGTTCTATTTCGTCTTCTTGTAGTTCTAAGAATATCTTTTCGTATATCTTCAGTGTCTGTTGTACGGTTTGTTCTTCAAGATTGCCGTCTTCAGTTTCGGTGAGGATAGTATCGGTAAAGGTACATTCGCGGTTGCCGTAAAGCAGCAGGTTTTTTATCAGGTCGTGTTCCAAAGTCTCCAATTTGCTTACACTACGCTTTTGCACCGCTTCGGGGGTATTGTTTACTTGCATAGTAGCTTTGCGGCGTTCTACTTTTTGCCCCTCGTATAGTTCTTTTTTCTGTATTTGAGCCAAAGTGCCAAAAAGCACCTGTTCCGAAACCCCCATCAGCCCAGCGCATTCACGCACATACACCTCTTGCTTGATGAGGTCGGGAATTTTGGCTATACTTTCTACCATATCCCTAATAATCCCCGCTTTTTTTATAGGGTCGTCTTTCGCTTCTTCGATGAGCAATGAGGCTTTGAAACGTATAAAGTCGATGGTGTTATTGGCAAAATAAGCCAATAAATCTTCATAAGCCGTTTTGCGAGTAAAGCTATCAGGGTCTTCACCTTCGGGGAAAGTACATACTTTCACATTCATACCCTGTTCCAAAATCAAGTCAATCCCCCTGATAGATGCCCGTAGCCCAGCAGCATCGCCATCGTAAAGCACTGTAATGTTGGGCGTTAGCCGATGTATAAGCCGTATTTGCTCTACTGTCAATGCCGTTCCACTCGATGCCACTACGTTTTCAATGCCTTTTTGGTGCATCTGTATCACATCGGTATAACCTTCCACAAGGTAACAATTGTCAGCTTTAGCGATAGCTTGTTTGGCAAAGAAAATGCCGTATAGCACTTTGCTTTTGTGGTAAATATCACTTTCGGGCGAGTTTAGGTATTTAGCCACATTCTTATCGTTGGTCATAATGCGCCCGCCAAAGCCCAACACGCGTCCGCTCATAGAGTGTATGGGGAACATTACCCGCCCTTTGAAACGGTCGTAGCGTTTGCCTTCGCTATTTACGCCTGTCAAACCTGTCTTTTCCAAAAACTCCAGCTGATATCCTTTTTTTATAGCCGTATCTGTAAAAGCAGTCCATTCGTCCAACGAATAACCTAATTTGAATTTTTTGATAGTATCATCGGTAAAACCGCGCTCTTTGAAGTAAGGTAGAGCGATTGCCATTCCCGCCTGCGTTTGGTGCAGTGTATCCTGAAAGTATTGCTGAGCGTATTCCGAAACAATATACATACTTTCGCGCTCGTCTGCTTTTTCTTTTTCTTCCGAAGAAACTTCTGTTTCCTCTATTTCAATATGATATTTTTTAGCTAAATATTTGATAGCCTCAGGGTAAGTAAAGTGTTCGTGCTCCATCAAAAAAGCAATCGCGTTTCCTCCCTTTCCACTACTAAAGTCCTTCCATATCTGTTTTACGGGCGAAACCATAAAGCTCGCCGTCCGTTCGTTGGTAAACGGACTTAAGCCTTTATAATTAGAACCAGAGCGTTTCAGTTGAACAAAGTCCCCAATAACCTCCTCCACGCGCATTTGGTCGTATACCTTATCTATTGTGTTTTTTGTAATCATTACTAGTCTATTAGTAGGGTGATAGGCTATTCCAGAAAGCCGTAGGCATATACTCCTTCTTCCAATTTCCTTGCCAATACTTCCATTGCTTTTCGCAGCGTGTCTGTTAGCTGGTTGTATTGCGTGTCTTCACTTTTGCTATTCATTTTCTCTTGGGCATTTTTACCCTGAAAATGCAAGCGAATATCGTACAGCGAACCGTTTACATTCACTTTAGGCTGAGCCAAATAGTAGCGCCACAAGGCTCGTCCTGCTGCAAATACGGCTTGGGCTTCTGCCGAAAATACTATCGGACTGCGCTGGTAAACTTCCGTAGGCTCGCATACTCTAAAAAGGTCGGGATGCGAGAGTGGCGAAGGCGATACTTTTCCTGCTATATAGTCCGTCATAAAGTGGCTGCTAAAGTTATCGGGGGCATCTACCTCTTGTTCGGTAAACGGAATCCAATGGTTTATGCCTTCTTGTGCTGTAATCCGATTTTGTGAGTGAAAGAGTGTAAAGGCGAGGCAATCGGTTTGAAACTCACGGTCGTACAACCAATCTTCTTTAGGGAATAAGAATTGGTCGCGGTCGTTTAACCACGTAGCAGGTATACAATGCCTAACGGCAAAATAAATGCACATTTGTATTAGATTGTTCTTCGTGATGATATTTGTATGGTCTTTGATGTCCTCAGTAGTTATTCGTACCTGATTATTATGCTGAAAATCGTTCTTGTTGTTGTGTATAATGCCTATTTGTTCACCTTTTTTGTCGTAAAAATTTCTCAACCAATCATTTATAACGCCTCTTTCTTTGTTATAAGCCGATATTTTTTTCTCTGTTAGTAATTTTCCTTTCTTATCGTATGCGTCAGCCATAAAAGTTTTAAATTCTTCCTTTATGTTGCAGTCCCATACCTGAAACGAAATCGGGAAGTTGCCTGTTACATTGTCAAATGTATTAGCAGGCATTAAAAATAACCGCTGAAGTTTAGCCTGATACTCACTTCTAAAATCAACAAAATTAGGGGCTTGCAGGTGTTTTAGTTTAGAGAAGCTACCTATCTTACAATCGGGTATTTCTTTATATATGCGTATCAGGAATTGGGCAAAAAGCTCATTAGCCGCTTTTTTGATGTGGTCTTTGTATTTTTTATAAACTGAATGCGTGGTAGAAACCCCAGCTTTGTGCTTTCCAACTCCACCTCCTGCTTCCGCATAAGGCGGATTGATATAAATCACCAATTTCTTCCGTTTTTCCTCATTACTGATGATGTCATAAAGCCCATCGGGCAGTTTTCCTCCTTTTGATTGGGGTATAAAATCATCGTTCAAGAAGTCGAACTGAAAAATATGACTATTTAGTAGCATCGCCCCGTGTGCTATGCGTTCTTGCATTACGTTCACATCGGCTTGGTCAAGGGTGCTTGCCCACAAATTGTATTTATTGGTAAGCCCTGTTAGTAGGTTGCCCGTGCCTGCCGCACAATCCCACACGTGGTATTCTTCTTGCCAATCTTCACCCAAATAGTCTGCTAGGTATTGTTGCGACAAACTCACCCACTGGCGAGGGGTAAAAAATGCTCCTTTGCGCTCTCGTATATCTTGCGGCACCAATAGCTCCCGCCGCTCAATAATGTAATCGTGATAGGCAGAGTGCGGCGGACGCTTGTATAGCCTCCAAAAGTTCTTGTACACGTCCTTCTGCTTGATGCTTACAATCGAATCAAAGATAAGTCCTGTATTCTCTCGCGGTATCTTATACCCCTGATTTTCAAATTGTACAAACAGATTGGCATAAATAGCGGTATCATCGGCAATGTCATCGGTATCTTTGTCATCTACAAATAGGTCGGCAAGATAAAAGTCGCAGTCTAAGATGTTAAATTCTCGTTTCAGTCTATCCCAGTCTACCGAAATAATAGGTTTTATCACTTCCAGCCAACGCAAGTAAATAGGTAGGAAATTATTTTTGTTAATAGTTTGTCGTGCTTTATCAGTAGCTTTTGCTATATTATGGCTGATAAAAAAACGCAACGCTTCAGCATCTTTTTCATAGCTAAATACAAACGTATTTTCTGCCAAAATGCTTTCTATACGCTCTTTTACCAACAAAAATTCTTTGCTCTCGTGATTTGAAGGGGTAACTTTCCAGTTGAAGTCGTTGATAGAAAAAATATCCTCAATAGCGTTATAAGGAACAAAAGCAAATTTCTGATAATCAAAAGCCCCTAAAAAAGCAGGGGGTAGCATACGCGTAAAAGTACGCGCTTTGCCGATGGTAAGTATCAGTTGTACAAACATCGTAACGGTATCGTAGTTGCCCGTTTTTGCTTCTGCCCAAAGCAGGGGTATATTGTGGAAAATATCGTCTTTGTTAGGAAATACCGAAAAATCAATATTGCCAATAATGCGGCTTGTGTCAAATTCCCCAAACCAATCTTTAGCTACTTTATTTTTTAGTTCTTCCTCGCGTATGTCGTTATAAATCATTGTTGATGCTATTGATGCTGCAAAGATACGAAAATAATCATTAACCATTAATAATTGCTATTTGGCATTATTTTTGTACCTTTGCCCCCGAATAATTTTAAGCACGCTGCAATACAATGTTTTTTTATAACTAACATATTGTAATACAGCTGTAAGTCTTAAAGAAAACAAATTTTATGAAATTAGTAAAAAAGAGGTATCTGTTTGCCGTTATGGTATTCCTATCGTTAGGTTTTACCACAGAAAATGAAGAAAGAAACATCTATAGTGTACCTATGGATTATTTAGTAGAAGTACCTCAGTTGGCTACTGTTGAGCCAGCTCAAAATCACAACAGTCATCAATCTACAATCAGTTTTAGCTCTTTTGATGAGAAAAAAACTTTCGTAGATTTCAAAGAGTCCTTAGCCCATAGAGAATCTCGAGGCAATTACAGCGTTGTAAATCGCTTTGGTTATATGGGGAAATACCAATTTGGAAAGCGTCTTTTGCGCTTCTTTGGCGTAACCGATACCGATGCTTTCCTACAATCACCTCAGTTGCAAGAGCAAGTCTTCTCGCTCAGCCTACAGCGCAGCAAATGGTTCCTGCGCAAGGAAATCGCTCAAAATGTAGGTAAAAAAATCAATGGAATAGAAATTACCGAATCTGGCATATTAGCCGCAGCGCACCTCGCTGGTGCTACTTCGGTGAAGAAATTTTTTAAAAACAAAGGCAATTACAACTTCGCCGATGGTAATGGTATTACCTTACAAAATTACCTGAAACATTTCGCTGGCTACGATACTTCGCATATTGTACCCGAAGAATTACCCAAAATCACTGATTAATATCTAATGAATGGGTTATAATAAAAAAGAGCCTGTCCGAAAAATACACTGAATCAGGGATAATACAGATGCTATACAAAATGTTAATATGAGGGTGCTTGTGATAAGGCACCCTCTTTTATTAATATTTTGGCAGCTCCTATGCCTTTAAAAACCCATCACTTTTCGAGCTATTTTAGCCTCTTTTTTGACTGAATAACTATCTAATTTCCTTTTGATTGTTTTTGCTGAACAAGCGTGTTTTTCGGCTAATTGAGCATAAGTTTGTTTACCTTTAACATACTCTATCCAAAGCTGTTCTTCATCTAAAATCAATTTCTTTTTGACTAAGAATTGTTTCCCACAAGCATAACATTTGTAAACTTGAATACCATTTTTCTTCCCATTTTTCTTAGTTATTTTACTACCACAGTAAAAGCATATTTTTTATTCATATTTTCAAATGCTTGCAAAGGTAGATAAAATAAGGGCTTATACAATTTTAAAGCAACCTTTTTGTCCATTACGCCAAAACTACCTATCTCCCTTTATGGACGCTTGGCAGGGAGGAGCACAAGACCAGCTACAAGGGCAAATCGCCAGTGCTAAAATTCCCCTCTCCCGAATGATTTCGCCTCAACTTTATTGGGTGATGACAGGCGATGACTTTTCGTTGGATATCAATAACCCCAAAGAACCTAAAATCCTTTGTGTAGGCAACAATCCTGATAGGCAGAATATCTATTCAGCAGCTTTAGGCTTGTACAATTCACGCATTGTAAAGCTCATCAACAAGAAAGGACAACTCAAATCCTCTGTAATTATTGACGAGTTGCCTACCATTTATTTTAGGGGATTGGATAACCTGATAGCCACAGCTCGAAGTAATAAAGTAGCCGTTTGTTTAGGTTTTCAAGATTACTCACAGCTCACTCGTGATTATGGCGATAAGGAAAGTAAGGTAATACAAAATACTGTGGGGAATATTTTTAGCGGACAGGTAGTAGGAGAAACAGCTAAAACCCTTTCTGAACGTTTTGGAAAGGTATTGCAGAAAAGGCAATCTACTACTATCAACCGCAATGATACTTCTACCTCTATATCCACGCAGTTGGATAGTCTTATCCCTGCCAGCAAGATTGCCAACCTCACCCAAGGGATGTTCGTTGGGGCAGTCTCTGACAATTTTGATGAGCGTATCGAGCAGAAGATATTCCACGCTCAGATAATAGTGGATAATGAGAAAGTAGCTGCCGAGACCAAAGCCTACCAGAAAATCCCCGAAGTTCTCTCCTTTACCGATGCTAATGGCAACGACACTACCAAAGAACAAGTAGAAGCCAACTATCGCCAGATAAAGTTAGATGTCATTGAAATCATTGAACGCGAAAAAGAACGTATCGCCAACGACCCTGAGCTAAGACATTTGGTGGAGAAGGATTAATTACAATTATTAAATATTGCGTCAGGTTTGTAAAAATTACCTATGAGATAGAAATGGAGATCCCTATATAACTTTGTAGAATCTTTTTCACATCTATTGGTAGAAAACATAGCAATCCCATCAGTACTTCTATAATTTTCAATATACTCTCTAAGATAACTTCTGTTTTTCGCTTATTTTCTTTCTTGTAGTATAAATTCTGTTATCTATTTACAATGATAAATTAAAGTGTCAATTTCTCTTTTTTTACCCTTTAAGCCAGCATTACCATAAAAGTGAAAACGACCAACTAATTTTGTAGTATCTTCTTCACATTTTAACACGAAATAATCAGCAATATTATCTTCTGGATAATCGTATAATGCATTATCTGAAAAGCCACCATCTATATCTTCTTTATTATCTAAAAAATAACTTGTATCCCAAGTATATTTATAAAATTGGATACGATTTTTATGACGATTTTTTATTATAAAGCTAATTAGTTGGTCTTTTAACAAAGAATCATTTTCTATAGAGTTTCTTACTAAAATAAGACTGGGTATGGTTTCAGACTGTATAAACTCAATTTTTCTATTACAAGAAATAAAAATAACTAATATTAAAAAGAATATTTTCTTCATAATTGTGGTTTTTTTAGGATTCTTTCATTTAAAGTTTCTCTCTGCAATCTATTTGGTTTCTCATTTTCTATATTTGGTTTCTCATTTTCTATATTCAGAGTACCACTAAACTCTTTTTCAAAAGCTATTTTTGTTATAAATGGTTTATACCCTCTTAGATGTTGTAAAATAAACCAACAAACAAAGGACTACCCTGCTGGCGCGAGCTTGTAGCTCGTGCCTACTATAATAAGAGCGTGTCGCTCATTCCTTATCAATTACTTCCCCGCTGGCGCAAACTTGCAGCTTGTGCTCAATTCAGAATTCAAAATTCCTTTTGCCGCCCGCACTCTCACCCATCCCATTACTCTCATTACTCCCATAATCGCCCGTGTGGCTCACACCCCCCGCTGGAGGCTGTCTAAAAAGTTTTTTGAGGTGCCTATTTAGCTACATACTAATTGACTTTGGGAAAC
>NZ_KB291333.1:0-569 GCF_000318275.2 Capnocytophaga sp. oral taxon 332 str. F0381 | reverse complement strand
CGATTGTATAGGTTCCCGCAGGAGTATTATTTGGTACTGTTACCTTACCTTTATCAGTAATCGTTGGTGTCGCTACACCACTACCCTTAGGCGTTGCTGGTGTTACTACCGTTACGCTTACCGTACTTGTGGTGGTCGTTCTGTACCTATATGGTCATTGTCTATCACACTACCACTGCTAGTGCCTCCTGCCGTTACGGTTACCACATCTGGTGTTGCTACTATAGGCTCTACTGGTACTACCACAGTGGCTGTGTTGTAGTCCAATTGCCTGCATTTAGCTTCTCACATACGCGGTATACGATTGTATAAGTTACCGCAGGAGTATTGTTTGGCACTGTTACCTTGCCTTCATCAGTAATCGTTGGTGTCGCTACACCACTACCCTTAGGCGTTGCTGGTGTTACTACCGTTACGCTTACCGTACTTGTGGTGGTCGTTCTGTACCTATATGGTCGTTGTCTATCACACTACCACTGCTAGTATCGCCAACTGTTACGGTCATCACATCTGGCGTAGCTGTAATAGGTGTTAGTGGTACTACCACAGTGGCTGTGGTTGTAGTACAA
>NZ_KB291332.1:0-2851 GCF_000318275.2 Capnocytophaga sp. oral taxon 332 str. F0381 | reverse complement strand
ATGTACCTGTGTACAAGCCTGTAAATGCCCACTTATCGGTGCCTATTTGCGTTGCACTGATAGTCATCGCTGGGTTGGTAGACGCTCCTTTGTGAAGTGTATAAACATTATTACCCATACCCCCACTTGGAGTAAAGCCTATCTCTGCCGTATTGCCTCCATTACATTTCACTTTAGCATTGGTAGTGTCCATCGTCAAACTCAATGGCGCTACATCCACTATCGTTACTTTGTTAGATTTCTTAGACTCACAGCTATTGCCGTCTTTCACTACAAATTCGTATTCTCCTGCGGTAAGTCCGCTAAATACGCCGCTCGATTGCCAGCTGCCCAAGGCTCCTCCATTAGTGCTCATCGCATATTGATAGCTGCCCACGCCGCCCGTTACCGTTACCGATACGGTTGCTCCCGTATGGCACGTTCTCTCACTGCTGATACCTGCCGTTACCAGCAACTCATTAGGCTCGGTAATCGTTATAGGCAATTCTATATCGCAGTTCATTCCGTCTATAATCTTCACTACATACGAACGTGCATCTAAGTGCGCAAAAGTAGTACCTGTTTGCGTGCTGCCTATCTGTGAACCTCCCACTTCCCACAACTCATAACTGTAGTTACCACTACCGCCACTGGTGGTCAGTACGTTGATAGTTCCGTCAGCATCATTAAAGCATCTCACATTAGTACTTGTTATAGTAGCTGCTATTGGCGCTGGTGGTGCCATCTGTTGTGTGAAGGTTACCACACAGCCTTCCTTATCTTTTACTGCTACTGTATAAGTATCTGATACTAAACCGTCAAAGACTGAGGTACTGGTAAAGTTACCATACACTGCGTGTGATACTATACGGTATTGGTATTCACCCCAACCGCCTGCTACATTCACTGCAAAGGAACCTGTCTGATCACTACCTCCACATTTTATCTTATTGGTTATCGTTGCGCTGGCTACCAATGCCGCTCCTGGTCCCGAAATCATCACTTGCGTTGTCGATTTCGTACAAGATGGCCATTGTGTTTGCGTTACTTCCACTATATAGCTACCTGCCGATAAGCCTACTATATCGTGTTTGCGTACCGCTGCTACCTCTCCGGCTACCGTTGTTGGTGGTATTACTACCATTACCGTAGGAGTAGCTTGCAATACTCTATAACTGTAACTTCCTTGGTAACCTGTCATTTCTAATCTCAATACCCCATCGTTACCCGATGCACAAGATACCGACTTGCTTTGTGTTCCACCTATTACCATACTGTCAAATGGTGTTATCGTGTAGCTTGTCGTTGCATAGCAGCCCGTTGCACTATCAGTTACTGTTACTTCATAGTAACCTGGTGCTCCAAAGTCTACCGTTACCGAATTGATACCTGCCGTAAGGGTATGTGTGCTTGGCGTTGCTACTCCGGTGGTTACATAAACAAGGTATCCTTGATTATTGCCTCCTGCTATGGTAAAGCGTACGCGCTCATCGCTGCCACAAGCTATCTGTACCAACTTAGTAGCACTGATATTAGTAATGCGTTTTAGCGGTGCTATCTCTAGCGGATTGCTACGTGTATCGGTCATACAACCTTTCGCATCGCGTACATATACTATTACCGTTTGCGTTTGTGTGCTGCTGTTAGTTACACTCAGTACATCACTGCTTGTATAGCCTGTAGTTATCGTGGTTACCCCGTCAAACAACTCAAAGTTATAGGTGTATGACTGCGTACCGCCCGCTACTACTGCTTTCACCAATGCCGCTTGGTCGTCATTGCTTGCATTACATCTGTAAGCTCGTGTTACAGCTACATTGGTAATACTCAATACCGCTGGCTCTGCTATATTGATTACTCGCTCTGCTTTACAATTTCGTGAGGATACTACCGTTACTGTGTAGTTACCCGCCTTCAAGCCTGTAAAGCTAAAGTCTTTAGGGGTCGTATTCACTACCTCGTTACGCGTTACAAATGGTGTAACTCCTTCTATAGTTATCTGGTAATCCGTTTGTGTTTGCGTTCCTGGAAGCGTAATGAGCAATGTACCATCATCTCCTCCATTACAGCTCACTGCCGTAGTGGTATAAGTAAAGCTTACCACCGATGCTCCTATTACATTTATTGTATAAGTCTGAACTCCACAAGAGGTATTCAAATCTCTCACAGTAATGGTGTGTTGTCCCGCTGGTACATTGGTAAATACTGGGTTGTTGTTCTGTACCACTGGCGTTCCTCCTTGTGGGTACAACTTGTACTCTACATTGCCTGAACCGCCTAAGTGAGTTACCGAAATTGTCGCTCCTGTTGCTGGCGTACAAGTTACCTGCTTCATTATCGTAGCCATTGTGCCTGCCACTGGTTCGTATAGGCTCACTGCTGTTAGCGTTGCCGAACAACCCCAACTGTCGCGTACCACTACCTGATAGCTGCCCGAACCTAAGCTGTTAAAGATGTTGCTCGCCTGTGGTTGTGAGTACGCTGCGCCATCCTTATACAACTGATAAGTATAGTTAGCACCTTCTCCGCCCGATACCGATACTACACTCAATACTCCCGTACCTGGCGTACAGTTTTCTGTAGTTATCGTAAGTATACCTGTAATACCTGTTGGAATTGACAAGGTAACATCATTTAGGTCATATTGGCAACCACTCGCATCGCGTACCGATACCTTATAAGTTCCCGCCGATAAGTTGCCTCGGCTGCTGGTAGTTGTCCAAGCTCCTGATGATGGCGTTGGCGGAGTTGTATCTATATAATACTCATAGCTGCCCCAGCCGCCTACTACATCTTTTATCACTATTGAACCATCGTTGTTGCCCGCTGCACAAGTAATTGATCGTACTTGTGTGGTCGCCGACAAGCTTAC
>NZ_KB291331.1:0-48064 GCF_000318275.2 Capnocytophaga sp. oral taxon 332 str. F0381 | reverse complement strand
AGATAACTGTAAACCTTTTTTAGGACGTGACAGAAGATAAGGGGAAAGATAGCCCTCTAAACCCCTTCAAATCAAAGAAACTCCAACGTTTAAAGACGTAACACCTACTTATTAAAAACTGTGTAATTAAACAATAATCGTATCTTTTATTAAGATTTTTGTAAGAAAGCCTTAACATCGTATTTTGTTGATAGTAAGTGAGTTTAAAAAATATTTTCCTATTTGATATAGTTTGGCACGATTTTTTCATATTAAAATATGTAACGTTTGATTTACACTTGTGTATACTATAGAATAGATGAATGATGATTTCTAAATAAGATTGGTATAAAATTAAAATACTGAGAAGAAATTGCTAAAAGAAACATTGTTAGATAAGAAATCATTAAAGCGAAACATTCTGAAAAAACTAAATTACATTGTGTTGTTGGGAAACAACTCCTATAGAGAACATTGCTAAAGTTTTTAATTGCTTACCAAGTCATTCATTGGGACAACTAACACGAAGTTAGTAGTAGTATTTATATTATATGCATTGAGAAAGGCTTCCTTTTTTGTGAAAGGAAGTCTTTTTTTACGAATATTGTGTTTTGTATTGTTTTTTTTTGTACATTTGCACGCTTTATAAACTTATAAATAATTTTATTATACAACAAGCAATTATGAAAAATTCCATTCTTTTAGTGGAGGACGATATAGTTTTCTCAAAGATGCTAAGTCGTTTTTTAGAACGTAATGGTTATGATGTAATAGGGTGTTATACGCTAGAAGAAGCGGGAAAAAACCTTGATATGTCAATAAAAATGGTTTTTACAGACCTTAGATTACCCGATGGAGATGGTATCAGCTTCCTCAAACGTGTAAAAAACGCTTACCCTACAATGCCTGTAGTGGTAATGACAAGTTATGCCGAAGTATCTACAGCGGTAGAAGCTATGAAATTAGGAGCTTTTGATTATATATCGAAACCTTTTCAGCAAGAAGACGTGCTGAATGTAATAAAAAACGCCCAAAATAGTATGCACAACATAGCTACAGCGGGCACTATTTTTACCGAAAAACCAGCCGATAATAGCGTACCTGCTAAAGTAGCCAAACTACCTGTTATAGATGACGATAACCCTTATATAGAAGGGGTAAGTGCCGCTTCTAAAAAGTTAAGCAAGTTTATCAACCTCGTAGCGCCCACCGATATGTCTGTTTTGATAATGGGTGAAAGTGGTACAGGTAAAGAAGTGGTTGCAAAATCTATCCATATGAAGAGTAGCCGTCGCAATAAGCCTTTTATACCAGTAGATTGTGGTGCTATTCCTAAAGAAATAGCAGCAAGTGAGTTTTTTGGGCACGTAAAAGGTTCGTTTACAGGGGCTATTACCGATAAAAAAGGTCATTTTGAGGAGGCTAATGGCGGTACTATCTTCCTTGATGAAGTGGGTAACCTAAGCTATGAGAACCAAATACAGCTACTGCGCGCTTTGCAAGAACGCCGTATAAAACCAATAGGTAGCTCTAAAGAAATAGAAGTAGATATCAGGGTGTTGGCAGCTACCAATGAAGATTTGTTGGAGGCTGTGAAAAAAGGCGAATTTCGCGAAGATTTGTACCATCGCTTGAATGAGTTTTCTATCAACGTGCCTTCATTGAATGAGCGAAAAGACGACTTGATGATTTTTGCATCTTACTTTTTAGAAAAAGCGAACCAAAAATTGCATAAAAACGTGCAGGGCTTTACCGAAAAAGCAGTGCAAAAGATGTCGATGTACACTTGGGGGGGTAACTTGCGCGAACTCTCAAATATGGTGAAACGTGCTGCACTACTTGCTACGGGTAATTATATTACAGAAAATGAGTTGCCCGATATGGTGATACACGAAACGCGTCATTTCCCTACCGAGCGATTTACGTTTTCAACTAAAGAAAATGAACGCGAACTCATTATAGGGGCATTGCACGAAACGCAAAACAATAAGACGGAGGCTGCAAAACTATTGGGCTTTACGCGTAAGACACTTTACAACAAGCTAAAAGCGTATAACATTGACGAATTTTAGTATAAGACAAATAACAAATGAGAAATAGCAACATTGCCAAAGTTTTTTGAACTTTGGCAATGTTTTTTCTTTATGAGATGCTATTCCAAGCAGCCGCTCATTACCTTAGAGGAAGCCAGAGCACAAGCACAATGGCTAAAAAGAGTAAGTGTTTCAAAAAAGAAGAAAAAAAGAGAGAATTATGAATTTTGAATTATGAATTATGAATTTTGAATTGGTGGGGCGAGCAGTGATTGATTATCAGAGCGATTAAGAGGGTGTCCGAAAAGTTTTGTTTTGTGAAGGCGATTTGCCAATCGCCCCTACAATGTGAATAAAAGCGATTGATTATCAGAGTAATTAACTTTGGCAAACTCTGAAAGTTTGCCAAAGTGTGTGGCGTAATCGTGCTTTTAAAACTTTTCGGACAGGCTCTGTGTGGTGCAATCATACTTTTAAAAGCTTTTCGGACAGCTTCTTTTTATATAGAACCTAAATTAATTGATATAGGGGAAGCAAATCAGAAATATGCTCCTCCTTTTGATAACTAATAAATAGATAGAAAACAAAATACGCTTTTTAGTTCTATATTTGCAGAAAAAAAACTATTCTTATGATAAAAACCACTATTTTCATCTTGTTTATACTTATAGCCTTATGGCTTACGGGCTGTTGGGGGTATAAAGCAAAACAAAATAAGGCTAATACTAATGCTGAGCCTGAATATGAATGGGGAGTAGCGGTGAATACTCCCATAGGTTACCCTATACGTTTTTATGCCGCTATGGTAGGTGGAAGACCCATTGTAAGAGAGTTGTACACTGAAAAAGAAGAACCCGATTGGGGAAATGCTTTTGGTTATGAAAGCACTTCAATGGACAAGCTACCTAAAAGCGTAGATATGGTATGGCTCTCCTATAAAGAAGATTGCTTCTATAGGCTCAAAACGGCTATTGATTACGAAAAGATAGCAAAACTTTTTAGAGAAGGTTTTAATCAGAGAGTACCTAATGGAGAAGTAAGACATAAAACCTATGATACTATAGTAGTGGGTATTGCCCCTGGTGGCGTAGTAGTGTTATGGGTAGGTAGAGGTTATAAAAAAATTACTGAAATAGGAAGATACCAAGCCGAAAAAATAGATTTGAAAGAGCCACCTGGCTTAGATAGTCACGAACGCCTTATATTTAGCAAAGAGGATAGAGAAGAGGTTTTAAATAGTGACTTAACAATTCCTAAAGCAGTACGCGAAGCCAATAAAAACAAACCTATCCCCTTTGGCTTATGGGATAGTTATAGAAACCATCAATACCAATGGTTCCCTGTCTATGAAATTCCCAATGGAAAAATAGGTGATGTCAATTACCGCTATTGGAATGGAGAAGCTGGAGCTACCTTGTATACTGATTTCGTTTCCTATATGGGTAAAGAAGATTTCTTCTATTTAGAAGAACCTATTCAAAAACGTCCCTTGTTTAAAGAATTAGTAATTTGGTATAAAGCAGAAAACGGAGAAAAATATTTGGCTGAAGTAAGTTTTGATTGGGAAGCAGTAGTAGCAGCTTATCAAGAAGTATTTGGAAAAGAAGCAGATAAGGTAACCGCTCACTTAGATATTCGCGTAAATCGCGACAATAGTTATCTCACTTTTCAGTTGATAGGCGACAATGGCGAACAAACTTTTTTAGAACCTAAAACATTAGAAATTTCAAAATTTACAGAGGAAGATGTTATTCCTCCCACTCCTTTTGATTAGAAAAAAACGTAATGGGTATATATGATATTTTTTTTTTTGAGAAAAACACCTTTGGGCTATGTCAGATGCAACCACTACCAGGTGGGGGCTATAAACCCTGTCAGGCAATGGTAACTCAATGGAGCGGTGCTTATGAGAACGTTACCTATGAGGAAAACAACGGGCATCCCCTTTTAGAGGACAGTAAAGCCACCTGCCCCATAGGCGGAAAGGACTGTATCAGCATCATCAACCACGGACAAGTAGCTGAGATAACAGAGCAAAACATTCGTAATGCACGACAGGAGGTAATAAACATCTTGTTTCCATTAATGCAATTAGAAGAGAATGATAACTTTGTAAAAACGAGAACACCTTGTATTAAAAAGGCTTATTTTACAGATGAGCGAGGAAAACGAATCAGTGAAAAGAACTTTCGGCTTAATGATAGTTTATGTTTGGAGATGACGGGGAATTATCTCAAAGATGAAGTGGTTAATATTGAGTTGCCTAATGACACGGTTGATTTTCAGCATGATGAAAAGATATTAGAAGAGAAGATACTCCGTGATTACAAGCTTAAAGCCGACCGAGATAAGATAATACTAAAAATAGTGAGGTTGCAACCTACTGCTGTCGTTACAGCTATAATCACATTAAAGAGCACCAATCAGCAATTAACAGCTGAACTTAAGCAATCTGAATGGGACACTGAAACAATGGACTTGCCACAAAGAATCTTTCAAAGAGGAGAGTATGATTGTGTGCCCACAATGGCTCAAATTGCGGCAAATTACTTGGGTTTTTCTAATCCTAACTTTAGGGAGGATCAGGACAAAAGAAAAGATAGTGGGCTTAGTGCTCTTAATAGCATTGGATATTTAACGACAATAGGTTTTGATGTGAAGGCTTTTTTAGACAACCCTAATGACCCTTATTTTGCGAAGGGGATTCCTGATAAGAAAAAGAAAGAGGCAATACAATTTATAGTAGAGAGCCTACAAAACAATAAGCCTGTATATTTATGCTTTGCAGATGAGGAAATGCAAGAGAAGGGAATGGGGCACGCTATACTGGTTACGGCAATTAGATACAAGCTCGATTTTTCAACCTTTGGCTATATAGAATTTAGAGACCCAAGAAGAGATAAAAATGGAGAAGGTGTACTTTCAAGTTTTAACAGCTCACAATCTAAGGTGTATATAATTCTAGCCTTATCACGAAAAACAAATGACTTAAATAACACATCAGAAAAATGAAAAAGTTTTTATTGTATTTATTTTTACTGTTCTCTTTCACTGCTATAGCCCAGATAAAAACAGACACCATAGTGTTTTTCTATAACAAGTCGGCTTATGATAGTTTGGCAAAGGTGCACGTAAAGAGGTTATTGGAAGTTTCTAAAAAATACGAAAAGATATATAAAGATACTAAGTATTACACAGGAGATTTTGACAGCATAGAACGTTTCTCTATGCCCGAATTCCACTTTAAAAAAAGTGTTGTCGATTATGAAGATGGTGAAAATCTCATTTCTTATATTGATTTTAAGAACAACCCTGAAGAGCAATGCATTATGACAGTATACAAAAATAGAATACTGTCTTTTACCTCGGTTGATTCAGATGTAATAGCAAGGACGAATCAGGGCGACTACAATTATATAGGTCATTTGGGGTTTAGGCACATAGTGGATTATACAGTTTTTTTTAATCCTCTGTTAAGAGGGACTTTTTGCTTTCATATAGATGAAACCCTATGTATTTTATTAGGCAATAAGGTTTTTGCTGTACGGTATTGGCCAGATCATATAGAAATAAAAGAGTTTAACGAGTACTTTCTCCCTAAACTAAACCTAATAAAAGAAAGAGCCAAAGAGAAAAAAAAACATTATTCAACACACGAATACATACCTGAGCGACCAGTGGAGAAAAGGGTGCGGTTAAAAGTAATTGAAAGGTAGTAAAATATAGTTAACAACTTAAATAACACATCATAAAAATGATTACATACAAAGGAAATACAACCCCAAAAGTAGGTGATGATGAGTGGTATGAGTTAAGTGCTACCACCTTGCCTGAAGATACCGAAATCCATTGGCGACTTTTTAGAGAGGTTGATGGTGAGTGGATAAAAGTAGACTTTGAAGATATAGGCAGAAAAATCCGATTAGAGTTTTCCCAAAAAGCATTGGGAGAACGCTTTTTATTGCGTGCCTATACCGCAAAGGGAGAACGCCTTACTTTGGAAGGCTTAGAAATCATTCCAAGCAAAGGAGAAGCAAAAATCACTGACTTACTCATTAGGGATAGCAGCAAGAAAGCGACTAAAGAAACTTATGGCTTTGGAGAACAAATTACGGTCTGTGTAAAAGCTATTGATATGCAAGGAGAAGAAGTTACTCTGCAAATATGGGATAAGAAGGTAGGCACAGAAGCTCCTAAAGAAGTGCCTCTTTGGGAAGGTAAAGGTAAAATACCTCTCAAAGGTGTTCTATGGTTTGAAAATATTACGTTAATGGATGTAACTGCAATGTTCTTAGGGAAAGAAAAAAACTACTATCTAACCCTTAGTATTGATGGAAAAATTATAGATGCAAAGAAAAACACACCTTTAAAGTTAAAAGGGTTTCAAGTAAATAAGCCTTCTTTAGGAATTTCTCCTGTTTTGGTAGGTACACCTGATAGAGATTTTTCTTTAAAAAGTGAGGAAGAGCGAACAATTGAGTACACTATAGAGTTGTTCGACCACAAAAACAACCCTATTGCTAAATTAAAAGATACAGATGATATTTATTATCAAGAAAAGTTTAAAATCACTGTCAAACCCGATAGAAAAATAGAAAAAAAAGTACTTTTTCTGAATATAAAAGACTCTAAAGGAGAGCGTATTGCAAATAACTTAGAAGCCAAATGGGAAGAAAAAACAGAAAGGTTTGAGTGTAATTTCATTTTTCCATTATCTGCATATAATGAAAAAGACGAAGAATATGTTGAGGAATATAAAACAGTAAATAATAAATTAAAGAAATTTGAATTAGATATTGAAGATACTTTAAAAATAAAAAATGGCAATGGAGAAAAAGAAAATAAATATATTATAATTCCTTTTACTTACAAGAGAAACTATGAAGAATTAATAGGACGTCGGTCAGCATTATTATCTAATAAAAGTTGTGAAGATCATTATATTGAAAATGGAGAATATAAAAGTATTTCTTCTGTTGTAGATGATTTCATAAAAGAATTAAATGATAACTCAGGGAATTTCAATAATTTTGTTGCTAAAAAAGCTACTGAACTATGGAAAGCGGCTGTTGCTGATAGTCATAAATCAAATAAATATAGTAACATCGACGATCGTTCTCTTTATTGGGCTAGAATAAAAATGCAAGTAGCTCTAAAACGGCATCCTGCATTTAAAAATGACATTGATCACAACAAAAATAAGATAAAAGAAGGTAGCAAATTAGAGAAGATTATCCGCATATTTGAAAAAAATAGCCGTAATTATAAAATAAGTTTCTCTGAAGCAGGTAATAAGAAACGAGTATTAGTAACAGGATTTGATCCTTTTTCTTTAAATAATAATATATATAGAAGCAATCCGAGCGGTGTATGTGCCTTAGCTTTTAATAAAACAATAATAGGAGATTATTTTATACAAACTTGTATCTTTCCTGTAAGATATGAGGATTTTGATCAAGGTTGTGTAGAAGAGGTGGTTTCAGATCTTATTGCTAAAAAAGAAGTAGATTTTATAATATCTTTAAGTTTAAATGGAAGTTGGTATCATTTTGATATTGAGCGATTTGCAGCAAAAAACAGAGGTGGGGGGCAGGATAATATGAATATCGGTATTTACAAGGAAAACGATAAATCAAGATTTAAAAACAATGAAATAATTGGGAAGGAATTTTATGAAACTACACTACCTGTTAATAAAATTATTACAGATGAAATAGCAAGTCATTTTGATGTCAAAAAACAAGTGTTTTTTTATGACCAGAGTTATGAGTCTACTACAGGTGTAGAGAAAAGTGTTCCTAAAAAAATTTCAGACATCCTTGGAGAGAAAACAATATTAGATGAAGAAGATATAAAAGTAGCTAATATTCATAATAAAAATGAAAATTGTATAGATATAACACCTGAAGGGAAGAGTATAAGAGGATCTGGAGGGAATTATCTTTCTAATGAGATATTTTATAGAATTGCAAGGGTTAGGGATAAAAATTTTAGTAATATAAAAACGGGACACATTCATATAGCTAATCCAAAAGAGGATGCATATATTCCAGATTTATTAAAAATAACTATTAGATTATTTGACAGAGAAGAAATTATTGAAGAAATAAAAAAAATGTTAGAAAGATGTTTCACAAAATAAAATATTTATCATTATTCATACTAAACTATTATTGTTATTCACAAAATTGTGATGGTTCAATTACTTTTAAGATGATAGAAGAAGGAAAGACTATTTTATTTAACAAAGAGCTTAAAGGAGATGTTATTTACGATAAGTCAAAAACTTATACATTAGAAACAATTCCTATTCCTATTCGAGAGATATATTTTACAGGAGACTTTAAAGAGGAAATGGAAAAAATGGTAATAGATGGACTTTCTTGTGTATATTCAGAAGAAATAATCATAAGAAATATAAAAACAAATGAGTTAATGCACATTTTTTTTGAAAATGTGCAGTATTTAATGGGAAGTATAGACTTTGAGATTAGTTTTAGAAAAGGTTTTTATTTTATTGATGTTATGAAGTATAATAATGAAATAGAGTCTATAAAAATATTGTGGAAGTACAAAAAAGACAATACAACAAACTAATCATATTGCTTAAAGAGCAAAAAATCATAGTTAGTAAGATATGAAAAAATCATATATTATCTTTTGGTTTATTTTTTTAAAAAATTCAAGGAGCAAAAAGATAAGAAAACTAGTAATGAATAGTAATAAAAAAATATTAGAAGAATTAAATGAATATTAAGCTTATAGCTATAGGAAAAACCGATAGTGCTGCATTACAGCAGCTTATTAGTACTTACGAAAAAAGATTGGTTCGCTATATTAATTTTGAACTACAGTTACTCGCTGATATTAAAAATAGTAAATCGCTCACTGAGGAGCTGCAAAAAATAAAAGAGGGGGAGCTCATTCTTAGTAATGTAGAGTCTTCTCACTACCTTATTCTTTTGGATGAGCGTGGTAAAGAATATACATCAGTAGCTTTTGCTGATGAACTTCAGAAGAAAATGAATACAAGTATTAAACAGCTTACTTTTGTTATTGGGGGTCCTTATGGTTTTTCTCAGGAGGTATATAATAGGGCTAATGGTAAGTTATCGCTTTCTAAACTTACTTTTTCACACCAAATGATACGGCTCTTTTTTATAGAGCAATTGTATCGTGCTTTTACGATTTTGAGGAACGAGCCTTATCATCATCAATAATTTTTGTATCTTTGCCCGCTTAAAAATAAAAACTATGATAAAAAAATTGTGGCCTTTAGCTATAGGAGGCTTGGCTTTAGGAGCTACAGAGTTTCTAATAATGGGTTTATTGCGTGTAATAGGTGAAGATATGGGTTTGACGGATGCTATTACAGGGAGGTTTATTTCGGCTTATGCTATAGGGGTAGTGATAGGGGCTCCTACGCTCATTGCACTGGCTGCTTCGTACAACCCTAAGAAGATACTATTATTGTTTATGATACTATTTACACTCTTCAATGGGGTTTCTGCCTTTTCTACCAATTACATTACTTTGTTATTAGCTCGTTTCTTTTCGGGCTTGCCTCACGGTGCTTTCTTTGGGGTGGGGGCTATTGTTGCCAAGCAATTAGCTCCTAAGGGTAAAGAGGCTTTTGCTATCTCGATTATGTTTGCAGGACTTACAGTTGCCAATTTGGTAATGGTGCCGTTACTCACTTATGTGGGTGCTATAATAGGCTGGCGTATGGCGATGGGCTGTGTTTCGGCTTTAGGGCTGCTTACGATGTTGTCTATATTTTTCTTCTTACCTAATGTAGAGCATAAAAGGGATATTGGTGTGAAACGTGAAGTACGTTTGTTCTTTAATCCGAGATCTTTATTGGTATTGGCTATTACGGCTTTTGGTTGCGGTGGTCTTTTTGCGTGGTTTAGTTATATACAGCCTTTGATGTTGGAGACGGCTCATATAAGCTCTGATATGAAATCGGTAGTGATGATTGTAGCTGGTGCGGGAATGGTGGTAGGTAACCTGTTGGGAGGGTGGCTTACCGACCGCTTATCGCCTATCAAAGCTACTATTTATATCTCTTTATTGCTTATTACTGTTTTGTTGTTGGTTTTCTTTTTTTCGCATATACAGCCTATAGCGTGGGTACTTACATTCGTATGTGGTGCAATGTCGATGTCATTAGGTTCGCCGCTTAATATGCTTATTTTTCGCTGCGCACCACAATCGGAAATGATGGGTGCCGCTTTTATGCAAGCAGGCTTTAATACGGCTAATTCTATTGGTGCTTATGTGGGCGGACTGCCGCTGCTTTATGGGCTTAGTACTAACTATCCTTCACTGATGGGTGCTGGCTTGGCTACTATAGGATTATTGCTTACTTTCTACTTGTGGCGCGTTATTAGGTTCTAATTTTTTTACTTTTAAGAATGATTCGTGTTGCTCTATAGCTATTTCTATTTTAGTAACAATTTCTTCTACGGTATCATTTTCATAATCTATCTGTAAAGGAGGTTTAATAATCATAGATTGTTGAACCCCTTTCTTTTTTATATTGATACCTTTTTTATCAAACGAACGCCTAAACCCATCAATCACTATAGGCACTACTATGGGTTTGTATTGTTTGATGAGATGTGCTGTGCCTTTGCGGATAGGTTTCCAAGGAGAGGTAGTACCTTGTGGGAAAGTAATCACCCAGCCGTCAGCTAATGCAATGCCTATGTTTTCTACATCGCTTTGGCGTACCTCACGATGTATTTCTTTCCCTTTTTCACGCCACGTTCTATTCACAGGAATAGCACCTGCATAGCCTAATATTTTGGGTAATATCCCCGATTTCATCGTTTCAGAAGCGGCTACGTAATAGATGTTTAACTTCGGATTCCATAAATAGAACATATTATCAAGGGTATCTTTGCGTCCTTTTAGGCTTGCGTTGAACACGTGATACATAGCGGTAACATCGGCAAAGTATGTTTGGTGATTTGATATAAACATTACGTTCTGAGGGGGTAAAGCACGTATAATGTCCGACCCCTCAATCTTTAGCTGATTGAAACCATCATAACGACTATGGGTTATAATTCCAAATATGCGTATAAGCCATTTTTTAACGAAGAGGAAATGCCCAAAAGGGTCTTTTTTGAATAAAACCATCTGAAGTATCCTTATTAGTATTAATAAAAATGCCAATGCACATATTTTTGTACATTGGCAACTTTACTGTTTTTAGTTAATTGAGAAGTTTTTACGGCTACCAATATAGCGTTCTTTACACTCGTGGTATATTTTTATTGCTTCTTCAGCATTACCCCAACCGTGTATAGCTACCTTTTTCTTTTCTAAGTCTTTGTATACACTAAAGAAGTGTTCAATTTCCTTGATAAGGTGCGGGTTTAGGTCGCTAAGGTCGTTCATTTTGTTCCAAATAGGGTCTGATACGGGCACACATATTACCTTTTCATCAGGTCCTTTTTCGTCTGCCATATGGAATACGCCTATAGGCTTTACTTCCATCACACAGCCTGGGAAGGTAGGTTCGGTAACCAAGACCAACACATCTAACGGGTCGGAGTCTAAAGCTAATGATTCTGGTACGAAACCATAATCGGCTGGGTACATCATTGAAGAGAATATCATACGATCGTAACGCACTTTGCGCAAGATAAAATCGTATTCATACTTGTTTCTACTTCCTTTGGGAATCTCAATCAAAACATCAAATGATAGTTCTTTCTTGTCTGACATTTTATTCTTAATTAGTGTTTATTGCCGCAAAAATACAAAATTATTAGCAATTAACAATTATTATAATGTTTTTTTATTATTGAGCTGACCATTCTACCTTGCGTGATACGTACATCACTGTTGCCAAAATAACGAATAGCCCAATGCTTCCTACTAATAAGGCATAATTTTCAAGCTGAATAATCACGTAAATAAAACCGTATAGCGCTGCCAATGATGCAAATATAAAAGTGGGGAACTTCTTATTCTTCAGTATTGAAATGGAGTACAAACTAATAAGCCCTACAGTCATCAAAGAAGATATAAAGTAAGCAAATGAAAAGCTACTATGTTCAGTAATTGAAATAAGGAGCGTATAGAACAGCACAAGTGCTAAGCCTATCATCGTATACTGAAAAATATGTATTTTTATTTTGCTGATAGATTGTATTAAGAAGAAGATTAAGAAAGTGAGGAATATCACCAAATAACCATATTTAGCAACACGTTCGTTTTGTTGATACTCATCTACAGGGATGATAAAATCTACATCGTAAGTGTATGGTGCTATACTGGGTAACGTGCCAAAGGATTGTTGTGCAAATGGTCGGTTGATGTGTAACACGCGCCACGAAGCGGTAAAACCATTGGCATTAATTTGCTTATCATAAGGCAAGAAATTGCCCATAAAGCTTGGGTTTGCCCAGTTAGAGCTAAGGGTACTCTCGGTAGTCTTTCCTATAGGTACTATTGCTATTTTCTTGCTTCCATCGTATTGTATTGAAAATTCAAATGAAGGATTGGCTAAAAACTCTTGGAAGTTGATAAATCCTGTTTCTAAGGATGCTACATCGTCATTATTATCATCGTAATAGCGCTCATCATTGTTGCGTTGTTCGTAAATAGGTTCAAAGGGGTAATCTTTGCCACCTAATTTGATAGTAACACCATTTTTAATACTTGCCAAGTTGGTAGTTCTGATAAGAATAGTAGCCTTGTTCCACTCAATATGCTCATTGGCGATTCCTTTAGTGCTAAAATCGGGGGCTATATAGTTACCTGAAAAATCCATAGTAGCATTAAAAACTACTGTTTCATAGTTATTGCGCTTTTTGGTTTCAGTTTTTACGTTTGATGTATTTTTTAGTACTTCGGGAAAGAAATAAGCATATCTTATTTCAAAAGTGTTGTTACCATATACTTTATAAGGGATTTTTAAGATAGGACCATAGAAGAAAACCTCGCCTCCCCATTTATTAGCAATTTCATTCACTACTGATTCTTGCCTTTCTTTGCGTTCGCTTACTAAGTTCTGTACGAATAAAAGCGGAATAAGCAATACTAAGGTTAATAAGCCTATTAATATCAGTCTAAAGGTATTAGACTGGAATAAATTGTTTGTTGTTTTATCTGTATCCATAATATGAAGAATTTAAATTATAAGAGGCTGTCAATCCAAAACCAACAGCCTCTTAGTAGATTATTTTGCAATATCAGTAATTTCTATATCAAATACTAAGTTGCTATTAGGTGGGATAACACCATCTGCTCCTGCTTCGCCATAACCTAAAGCCGATGGAATAAATACACGTATTTTATCACCCACTTTCATAGTGAGAAGTGCTTCTTTAAAGCCTGGTATAAGTCCTGCTGATGGAGTGTAAGGGAATGGTATAGGTTTATAACCATTTTGTCTGTCACGCAATGCGTTGTATTTACCAAATTGCTCTTCAACTTCTTTGATATTCGAATCAAAAAGAGTACCATTTTGCAAATATCCAGCATAATTTACTAAAACTAATTGGTTTTGTTGAGGTTTTTCTCCACTGCCTTGTACTACACTTAGTATTTTGATTCCTGAAGGTAATGCTTTTAGTTCAGCTTCTTGTTTTTTGAACTCTTCATTAAGTACTTTTGCAGCCTCAATACCTTTTGATTTTCGTACCTCTATGATTTTAAAGTAGTTGTTAAACACTTCTACAGCATTAAACGCTTTAGCGTCTTTACCATTTGCTATAATAGTAATTTTTTTGATTTTAATGTCTTTTTTAGGACGATTTCTTTCATCGCGAGGAGCTTTAGCAATAATATCTATCACCTCATCGCCTTTTACAGTTTCTCCAAAAACAGCGTGTCTACCATCTAAGTGTGGGGTAGGTACTTGAGTAATGAAAAACTGGCTACCATTGGTGTCAGCTCCAGAATTAGCCATAGATAAAATCCCCTTTTTGCTGTGTTTTAAGTTAGGGTCAAACTCATCTTCAAAACGATAACCAGGATCGCCCATACCTGTACCTGTAGGGTCACCACCTTGTATCATAAAGCCGTCTATCACACGGTGGAAGATAGTACCTTCATAAAAAGGTTTCCCTTTGTATTCCTTTTTTACGAAGTTGTTTTTGCCTTCGGCTAAAGTTACAAAATTTGCCACTGTTACAGGAACTTCTTTGTAATTTAGTTTTACTACTATGTTTCCTTCAGTAGTTTCTATATCAGCAAAAAGCCCATCACCTAAGTCTTTGTATGCTTTTTTCTGCGAACTACAACTAAAAAACACAAACATTGCTGATAGCAATGCAATAAAATTCATTCTTCTCATATGCTTATTTTTAATTATTACTTATTCAGGTCGGGGGAGTACTTTTTCTTGGTTCTTTTCTATCTTAAATACCTCTATTTTGGCTATGATAGGCTGATTGTAACTAATTTTATCTTTATCGCCACGATAACCATACGCCACACTAGAAGGAAAAAAGAAAACACCACTTTCTTGTTCTTTTAGCAATTTTAATGCCGAACGCAATCCTTGAAAGAGTTCTTCTTTATCTACATAGTATTTATATTCCCCATCTGGCTTTTCTTGATACAGCTCATTACCTTCCAAATCAGAAAGGCTATAGTCATAAGTAACTATGTCACCAAACTGTGCTGTATAAGTAGCAGTTGCATTTTTAGTAAGGTAGTAGAACTTAAAACCGTGCTGAGAGTCTATAAAAGTATGTATGGTATCTTTAGCTATAATAGACTCTATTTGAGCTTGTTCAGATGCCAATAAGGCTTTGTTTTTAGCTGCCGATTCCTTCAAAAAAGTACTTGTCTTTTTTGTTATGGGGTGTCGTGCTTGATGATCACCACAAGCACTCAGTGCGAGGGTAACTACACTTCCTAAGATGATTTTTTTTAATATATTCATTTAATAAACTGTGGTAATACGTTTCTAAAATAAGCTACTGCTTCAGCCATATTGCCGTCATATCTACCGCCTGCAGCATTCTGATGCCCACCTCCATTGAAGTGTTCACGCGCCAAAATATTTACATCTACATCTCCTTTAGAACGCAATGACATCTTTACGTAGTTTCCTTCCTGAATAAAGATAACAGCCAATACTGCATCTTTAATAGTAAGTCCGTAATTTACAAACCCTTCTGTATCACCTTTCCTAAAGTTATGCTGTTGTAATTCGTCAGCTGTAAGGGTTATATAGGCTGTGTGATATTCAGGCAAATAAATCAAATTCTTCAGTGCTACACTTAATAGCTGTAAACGATCATAAGAGTTGGTATCATACACATTAGTATTTATAAGGCTGTTATCAGCTCCTCTATCTACAAGGGCAGCCGCTATTCTTAGGGTTTCGCTGGTAGTAGTAGGATATTTAAAATTACCTGTATCGGTCATCAAGCCTGTATATAGGCAAGTAGCTATATTACTGTCAATAAGTTCTTTATCACCCATAGCTTCTATAAAAGCATAAACCATTGCACAAGTAGAACTTTCTTCAGGAGATGAAAAAGTTACTTGCGCGTAGTCATCGGGTTCTAAGTGGTGATCTATCATTACAAAAGTAGCCTTGTGCTCTTCTAACAAAGGTGCAAGCCCATCAGCACGTTTTAGATTATTAAAGTCGAGTGTAAAGATAAGTGAGCTGCTTTGTAATTGTTGCTGTGCCTTTTCGGGGGTACTATCATACACTACAATTTCTTGAGCTGCAGGTAACCACTTCAAAAAGTTTGGAAAATCATTAGGTGATACTACAGTAGCATCATATCCCTTGTTTTTTAGGTAAATACAAAGCCCCAAACAACTCCCTATGGCATCACCATCGGGGTTTTTATGAGGGATAATGCTTATTTTAGGTTGAGCTTGTAAGAGTGTTTTTACAGCAGCTATTTTAGTAGAGTTCATTATAATTTAGCTTTTAATTTTTCTATTAGTTTTGGTACTATTTCAAAAGCATCACCTACAACACCATAGTCGGCAGCTTTAAAGAAAGGAGCTTCAGGGTCCGTATTGATAACCAATTTCACTTTAGAAGCGTTTACTCCTGCCAAGTGCTGAATAGCTCCTGAAATACCTACTGCAATATACAAATTAGGGGCAATAGGCTTTCCTGTTTGTCCCACGTGTTCAGAATGAGGTCTCCAGCCCATATCAGCTACGGGTTTAGAGCAAGCTGTAGCTGCTCCTAATGTTTGCGCCAACTCTTCTATCATTTTCCAGTTTTCAGCTCCTTTTAGTCCGCGACCTCCCGATACTACTACTTGCGCATCGTCTAATGATATTTTATTGCCCAACTTTTCGGTAGCAATAACTTCTATATCAAAATCCTCTGCTGTAAGGGTAGGAGCAAAGGGTACTATTGTAGCTTCAACAGTATTTTGCTGGGGAGCAAAAGCATTGTTGGCAAGACTTATGATTTTTATAGGTGTTGTAATTTTTTCAAGTGTGATGGCTTTATTGCTAAAAGCGTTACACTTCAGTACAAAGTTACTATCGGGTAGCGAAATTACATTATTGGCATACCCAGCTTGTAGCCTGATTGCCAATAGCGGTGCAATGCTTTTAGCTGCTAACGAACTACTGAATATCACCGTTGTAGCCTGTGTTTGTTCAATAGCTTGGGTAAGTATATGCGCTATGGCTTTAGCCGAAAAGTGTACCAAACGTGGCTCATTTACTGCAAGTATTTTATCTACTCCATAGTTGCCTAATATTTCTGTATCATTAGCATTGATAGTTATGGCAGCTACTGTTGTATTTTGCTCAGTAGCGAGTGCTTTGGCATAAGTAGCTACCTCATAGGCAGTTTTTTTTATCTTCCCCTCTTCTGTATCTATATATATAAGAATCATCTTTTCTATTTTTGAATGTTGTTAATTATCTATTGCTCAAAATTACTTCTGCCAAAGTATCTATATCATTAGCATCAATCATTTTGATAGCTTGTTTGGCTGGTAGTTTTTCAAAACCTTCAGTTGTTACACGCTCTGGAGCATTTTCAGCAGGTAGTACATTAATCACCTTAGTGCGGGCAGCCATTAGGTTACGCATATTAGGAATGCGAAGGTCGCGCTCAAGGGTAATCCCTTTTTGTCCGCCAACTACCAGCGGTAGGGCTGCTTTTACCTTTTCTTTACCACCATCTATTTCGCGTTCGGCAGTGGCAGTGTTGCCTTCTATTTCCAATCCTACACATTGGTTAATAAATGGATAATTTAGCAAAGCTGCTATATACCCACCTACTTTACCACCATTGTAATCAATAGACTCTTTTCCTGCCAAAACAAGGTCGTAATTACCTTCTTTGGCTATTTTTGCCAATTGGGTAGCCACCATAAGAGCATCGGTGGGCGAGGCATCTACACGTATAATATCGTCAGCACCCACTGCTGAGGCTTTGCGCAATATAGGTTCGGTTTCAGCAGTACCTACATTGGCTATAGTTACGCTACCACCTAATTTTTCTTTTAGTAAGATTGCCTTTGTAAGGCAAAACTCATCATTGGGGTTGATGACAAATTGTACCCCAGATGGGTCAAACTTGCGTAAATCACTTGTAAAGTTTATTTTAGAAGTAGTATCGGGGACACTACTGATGCATACTAATATTTTCATATGTTATAATACTACTAGTTTTGAACGGGTAAAATTACGGCTTTTTGCGCTAATGAGCAAACTATTTTATAAAAAAAATGTATCTTTGCAGCCTAACTAATTGAAAATCTAATATAAAGCAATGAACCCTCCTATTGATGATATGCGCCTTTTAGGGCAATTATTGCGATGCCCTATAGGCGAAAAAGCGCAAGAAGTGGGCGATTATCTCTTCGCTTCTAATAGCCAAATGATTTATACTACTATTGATAGTTTGATTCTTCATCCTAATATAAAGCTGCTCGAAATAGGTTTTGGCAATGGCAAACACTTGCCTTATTTGTTTGCTAAAGAAGCTGATTTACAATATGTAGGGGCTGAGATTTCGGCAGCTATGGTAGCTGAAGCTATTGCTAATAATCGCCAAAAGATTGAAGAGGGGCGTGTTTCTTTTTGTCAAACTGCTCCTGATGAACTACCTATGCAGGAAGCTCCTTTTGAGTTGTGTTTTTCAGTAAACACTATTTATTTTATTGATGATTTGCTGCGCTATTGTGCGGATATTTATCAACTGCTTGCTGTTGGGGGTAGAATAACATTTACTTTTATTGATAAAGCTGTATTAGAGAAAGCCCCTTTTGCTAAAGAAGGTTTTCAGCTTTATACTCCTGAAGAAATAGCTCAATTATTTATGCAAGTGGGTTTTAAGGTTGTTACTCAAAAGTCTTTTCAGGAAGTGTTATCTACTAAGAGCGGTAAAAAAATCACCCGCTACTATTGGGTAGTAACGGGTGATAAATAAATCTTACCAAGTGTAAGTAATACCTCCTACAAAATTACGCCCTACACCGGGAATAAAGTTTGTTTTATCAGCAATTGTAGGGCGTGGATTGAATACTCGCATTCCCATACGTGCTGGAGGTGGTGTAACTTGGTCTTGTATCAGGTAGCTTGAGGCATATACCTTGTCTAATAAGTTATTGGCTTGGAAAAACAGTGTCCAATTACCTCTCTTAAGTCCTATTTTAGCCCCTAATAGCTCATAAGGGTCTTGATAGTAAGTATTCTTATGGTCTGTAGGAGTTTTGGTGGGCAGTGCTTCTACATTCACTTCGGCAAAAAAGCCTGTAGGGTGCTTATAGTCTAACGCTCCATAAAGGTAGTGGGTGGGGATACCTGCTATTTGGTTTCCTTTTAGGGCTCCTCCGTCAAAAATAAAATCACTATAGTTATAATTTACAAAAAGCGTAAAGCTATCGCCTTTGCTGCTAAATATGTTTTTCGCAAAGGTAGATTGCAGAGCAGCTTCTACCCCTCGGTGTACTGTACCATAAGGAGCATTTACGGTAATACCATTAATGCCTATTTCACCATCGGTAAGGGTGAATATTTCATCTTTCACCCAAGAATAATATGCACTCACATTCCACACAAAAACATCTGTAATATTACCTTTAGTGCCTATTTCGGCAGTTTGTGCTTTTTGTGCTTTTAGCTCAAAAGCTCCTATGTCTTTAGCACTTGAGTTGGCATTGCTACTATTAGGGAAGAGCACACGGGTACCGCTCATTGTTGCTCCTCCTGTGAGGCGAATGATTTCTAAGAATGTAGGAGGTTCATAACTCCAGCTGTAATTGCCATACACTTGTGCGTTTTCGCTAAATTTGTAAATAATACCTGCCTTGGGGTTTATTGCACTATACTTATATTTATTATCTAATTTTCTTACAGGTGCCGGACTTTGCACGCGGCGTAGGTTATTCCCTGCAAAAAACGACATAGGGCGTGAAGAGGCATCGTATAGGTCTTCTATTTTGCGTGTATCATAGCTAGCTTGTACTCCTGCATTTACCCAAAACTTATCAGTAATGCGATATACATCTGAAAGATGTGCTACAGCGTGGTCTGACAAAAGGTCTTGTTTAGCAAACAAAGCCCCAAAATTGCCTTGCTCATTGATGTTGCGCAGCTGGTGCATTTTCCCCTGACTAAGATGTACGCCCACTGATAAGTCATTTTTAGATGTATTGTATTCGTAGGTAAGACGAATACCATAATCGTTGTTGTAATCGTGGCGTATATTGGTAGCTATAGGGTATACAAAAGCGTCATCGGCGTATTGATAGTATAAGGTGGCTGTGAGCAAGCTGTTAGGACTAAAACGATAAGCCGATTTGCTGCCAAATCTCGCTATTTTACTACTGCGGTTGGGTTTGTCGCGTACCACATTAGGCCCAAAAGCATAAGGAGCAGTGAGTTTAGGTGCTGCGTTTATCTGGCGACTATTGCTCTCGTATTGTTGGCGAGTGAGTGGACCTGATATATCAAAATACAAATCGGTGAATGAGGCGTATAAACGGCTTTCAAACTTTTGGGTAAATTGTCGTCCTACGTTTAGCAAAGCATTAAATCGCTTAGAACTATTGTAGGTGCGATAACCATTGCTTTTGCTGTAAGAAGTAGATACAAAACCGTCATTCTTGCCCGATGTAAAACCTGATGACAAGCTACTATTGAAGTAATTGAAGCTACCAGCTTCCATTTTTACGCTTAGTGGTGAGGCGTTATAGCCGTTTTTGGTTACGAAGTTCATAGCCCCTCCAAGCGTAGCCCCTCCGTATTCCATAGCATTAGCTCCTCGATACACTTCCACCAAATTAGAAGCTTGAGGCTCTAATACGCCTATAATGTACGAACCATCGGCAAAATTGATAGGAATACCATCTTGGTATAAGGCTACTCCTCTTGATTGTGGGTTACTTTGTATTCCTGACCCTCTGATGTTAAGGCGTGGCTGGTCGTTACCGCCAAAAAACTCTTGTATAATAACCCCTGGCTGACGTACTAAGGCATCTTTAAGGGTTTGCGAACGCTTTTCTGATAAATCTTTCAGGTTGGCAATGTTAGTACCTCCAGGTACTTTGTCTAATTTTTTGCGCGAAAGAGCTTCCGAATTGGCTATCAAGCTAGGATTGTCGCTCACTACCACTTCATCAAGGGTGATGGCTTCTTTGGGTAACGACAAATCTACATAGGTAATGCGGTTTTCATTGTTTTGAAGCACTACTTTTACCGTTTGCTTCTCAAAACCTTCTTTGATGATTTCCAGTATCACCTCTTTTCCTTCGGGAGTAAAACTCAATGAGTAGGCACCTTGCTCATTGGTATAAGCCGTAATGTTGGGCTGCTGTTGCAAGCGTACTATTACCCCTGCAACTGCAAATTTGGTTTCATCGGTTACCATTCCTTTTATCTTGTGCTGTTGCCCAAATAACAAAGGACTTATCACAAGCATAACCATTAATAATAATTTCTTAAACATAAGATTGTAATTTGTTAATTTAGAATGGTGCAAAATTAACAATTTAATTTGAATCTACAAGTTGAAAAGATTTTTTTATTTTATTTTTTGTACCAGCTCCAGCTCGTCTATGGCTACAGTAGTGGTAAACATTCCGTAGTTTAGCAAGGCTTTTCCTTTTTCTATTTTATCTATAGTGCCTACACTCTTGCTGTCCTTTATGCGTACGCGGTCGCCAACGGCAAGGGCACGCTGTAGTTTTTCTTTGCTGGCGCGCTCTTGGGCAAGACGCTCTTTCTTTTCTTCCTTGCGCTGCTGCCTAATAGTTTCCATTTGCTGGTGGACTTCTTTTTCAGTAGCTTTTTTCTCTTCTTTTTGTTGGGTGCGTTGTTCTTTATCCACTGCTTTTCGCTTGGCATTTTCAGTTTCTATCAGGCGTAATATTTCGGCTATTAGTGGTCGGCGTTTGCCATCGTAAAAATATCGTTCGGCTAACTGGTCTACTTTGTTACCTAATGTAATCATACGTTGGCTTTGGTCGTATAACTCTTGATAATTGATGAGCTTGTTTTTTACTTTGTTATTGAGTTCTTCTAATCGTTTGGCTTCTTCGCGTGCTTTTACTTCTTCATCTTTGAGGGTTTCGGCAGTTTTTTCCATACGAGAGCGTTCTTTTTGTAGCTTGGCAATAGTGGCATCAAAACGCACTTTGCTTTTTTCTATTTTCTTTTTAGCTCGGTTGATAAGCGCATAGGGAATATCGTTTTTCTGTGCTACTTCAAAGGTGAACGAGCTACCCGCTTCGCCTATGATAAGCTTGTAAATAGGCTCTAAAGTTTTGTCGTTGAAGAGCATATTGGCATTAGAAGCGTGAGGAAGTTCATCGGCAAGTATTTTCAGATTGGTGTAATGGGTTGTAATTACGCCAAAAGCCTTGCGGTCGTAAAATTCTTCTAAAAATATTTCGGCTAAAGCACCTCCTAATTCGGGGTCGCTACCTGTACCAAACTCATCTATCAAAAATAGAGTACGATTGTTGCACTTTTTCAAAAAGTAGTTCATATTTTTTAGTCGGTAGCTATAAGTACTGAGGTGATTTTCAATAGACTGGTTGTCGCCTATATCGGTGAGTACGTATTGGAATAAACACATTTTGGAGCGATAATGTACGGGTACTAACATTCCGCTTTGCAACATTAGCTGCAATAGCCCAATTGTCTTCAGGGTGATACTCTTTCCACCTGCATTAGGTCCTGAAATTACGATGATGCGATTTTCATCGTTCAAGCGAATGGTTTGTGGGTAAGTAGTAGCTCCTTTTTTGGCATTGCTAAGGTATAGCAAAGGGTGGTAGGCATCACGTAATATAAGTTCGCGTTCTTGAGTAATTTCGGGCAAAATAGCGTGCATTTGGTGAGCGTATTTTGCTTTGGCATAGATAATATCAACAGCTGTGATATAGCGTTGATAGTCCTTTAACACTTGTGTAAAGCCACTTAAGAAAGCCGTGAGTTCTTGTAGAATACGTTGCACTTCTTGATGTTCGTCATAAAGTAAGTTTGATAATTCGCGTGAGTAGTGTTCCGTTTGTTGAGGCTCTATATATACAATACTTCCCGTTTTTGAGCTGCCCAATAGTGTACCTTGCACTTTACGGCGGTACATAGCCTTTACAGCTAGAACGCGCTTGTTATCTACTATAGTTTCGCGTATATCATCAAGATAATCAGCGGCGTTGTATTCGGCTAAAGCACGGTTAAAGCTGTCGTTTATTTTACCTTTCAGCACACTCAGGCTATGGCGTATCTCGGTAAGAGCTGGTGAAGCATCATTTTTTACTTCGCCGTATTTATCTATTATTTTTTCAATAGCCTCAGTAATTTCGGGAGCGTACTGAATGCTATCAGAAGTTTCCCATAGGGTAGGGTATAGGTCATCAAACCTACGGAAAAAAGTGATATGAGTGTGAGTTACCTCGCTAATACGGTGTATTTTTTGGATAGCTTGAGTTTCGAGGATAGCGTTTTCTATAGCTAATAGTTTGATTTCGTTGATGATACTCTCTGCGTAATGTGAGGGTATGGTATTGTTATTTTCAAACGAAGAAGCATACTCATTAGTTTGATCGAGGGCAAGGAGCAGAGCATCTTCGTCATCAAAAGGCTGAATGCGCAAGGCGTATTTTTTACCAAGTGGGGTAGTGCAAAGTTCGGCTATTTGTGAGAGTACTGTGTTGAATTCTAAATCTTCGTATGTTTTTTTATTCATTTTATAGTCAAATTTGGGCTGCAAAGATATAAAATAATGTTTAATTTTATCCTTCGCTCAACCTTCGCTCATCCTTCGCTGAAGGTTCGGTGGAGAACAATTGGAAAAATTGTGAATTATGAAATTTGAATTGACGGTCATTTGTTATTATTTTGTATCTTTGCCGAAAAAATATTAAACGATGAATATAGCCATTGTATGTTATCCTACCTTTGGGGGAAGTGGTGTAGTAGCTACCGAATTGGGACTTGCCTTAGCTCGCAAAGGGCATCAAGTACATTTTATTACTTATAGTTATCCTGTGCGGTTGGATTTTTTGGAGGTGAATATTCACTTTCACGAGGTACACGTAGAGGAATATCCTCTGTTTCATTATCAACCCTATGAGTTGGCGCTCTCTACGAAAATGGTATATGTAGTAAAAACTTATAACATAGATATATTGCACGTACATTATGCTATTCCGCACGCATATGCTGGCTATATGGCAAAACAGATGCTGAAGCGGGAGGGGATTGAACTTCCGATGATAACTACGCTTCACGGTACAGATATTACTTTGGTGGGTAGTCACCCCAATTACAAAGAAGCGGTAACGTTTAGTATTAACGAATCTGATGGAGTAACTGCAGTATCGGAAAGTTTGAAGCGTGATACGCTTAGGTTGTTCAATATAGATAGGGAGATAGATGTTATCCCAAATTTTATTAGTTTGAAGAAGCATACAGAGCCTAAAGAGTGTAAACGTTCGGTAATGGCACACCCTGATGAGCGTATTATTACTCATATTAGTAATTTTAGAAAGGTGAAGCGAGTGGAGGATGTGGTGCGTGTATTTACTAAAATACAAGAAAAAATACCAGCTAAACTCATAATGGTGGGTGATGGGCCTGATCGTGAAATAGCAGACCAATTGTGTAAGAATTTGGGGATTAAGAAACGTGTATTGTTTTTGGGTAATACTTCGGATATAGAGCAAATATTGTGTTTTTCTGATTTGTTTCTGTTACCCTCAATGTCGGAGAGCTTTGGTTTGTCGGCTTTAGAGGCTATGGTAGCAGGGGTGCCAGTGGTATCGAGTAATGCAGGGGGGATTCCTGAGGTGAATGAAGAAGGAGTATCGGGCTTTTTATGCGAGGTGGGTGATATAGATACAATGGCAGCACGAGCTTTGTATATACTTGAAGATGAAGCGCGTTTAAAGGAGTTTAAAAAAGGAGCTCTTGAGGTAGCAAAACGTTTTGATGAGGAAAAGATTGTTCCGATGTATGAGGCATTGTATTTTGATGTTATACATAAAAAGATACAATAGTATTATAAATATTATATATTATTGATAATCAAATGTATAAAAAATAGCTTATTAAAAAAATCAATTTTTATTTCTCTTTTTTTCGTTTTTATTTTTGAGAATAAAAAAAAGTTAATACATTTGCCTGAAAATTCAATTTTAAAATATAATAAATAATGAGTTCTGAGACATCACTGCGTACGTCACATTTTGTACTTACGCTAAACACATTAGCTTTTACCATTTGCTTTGCCTGTTGGACACTTAATGGAGTGTTGGTTACCTATTTGGTAGATAATGGTATTTTTAATTGGAGTGTAGTAGAAACAGGTTGGCTATTGGGCTTACCTATTTTATCAGGATCTATATTCCGTCCTTTAATGGGAATGCTAACAGATAAATACGGTGGAAAACCTGTATTTAGTACATTGCTTATTTTCTGTGCAATTCCTTTCTTTTTAATGTACTTCGTAAATTCCTATTGGATGTACTTTATTTTGAGTATTCTTTTTGGTATGGTGGGTACAGGTTTTGCAGTAGGGGTAGCTTTCACCTCAGTATGGTATCCTAAAAACTGGCAAGGGCGTGCATTGGGTATTTTTGGTATGGGTAATGCTGGTGCTGCACTTACTACTTTTTTGGCACCTACACTTTTAAAGTGGCTTACAGATAATAATGAGAATTTAGAAGGGTGGCGCTGGCTACCTATAATTTATGGTATTGTAATTTTGGTAATGGGCTTGGCTTTTTTACTTTTTACTAAGAATAAGAAGGCAGCACAAGCTCCTAAATCTGTACATCAGATGCTTACACCACTTAAATCAACAAGGGTATGGCGATTTGGGTTGTACTATTTCTTGGTATTTGGTTTGTTTGTAGCTTTCTCACAATGGTTGTTACCTTATTATATCAATGTATATAGTATTTCTTTGATATTAGGTGGTATGCTTGCTTCTGCATTTAGTTTGCCTAGTGGGGTGATTAGAGCTTTAGGAGGTTACTTATCAGATAAATTTGGGGCACGTGCAGTAATGCATTGGGTACTGCTTTCATCTCTTGTTATTGGAGGCTTGTTGATGCTTCCCAAGATGGAGATTCTAACTCCAGGTAAGGGAGTTGCTTCGCCTAAAAATACGATAGTAGAAAAAGTAGAAAACAATAGTATTACCTTACAAGGGGTGGATAAACCTTTTGTTCTAAAAGAAAAGCCCGAAATACGCGATGAGAATAATATATTTCCTAAATCATACTCTTGGCAAGAAGCTTTGGTGAAAGATAACCAAGCGGTGAAGAAAAAAGAGGTGATAGCGCAAGGGGTTACACTTATTAAATTTGAGGCTCATATATGGGTATATACTATTTTGGTAATCCTCATTGGTATTATGTGGGGAATAGGTAAAGCGGCTGTATACAAATATATACCAGAATACTTCCCTAATGAGGTAGGTATCGTAGGAGGTATGGTAGGCTTGATAGGGGGTCTTGGAGGCTTTATAGGGCCTATTTTGTTTGGTTACTTGCTTGATTTCTCTGGCTTATGGACAAGCTCTTGGATATTTGTATTCCTTACTTCGGCAGCGTGCTTGTATTGGATGCACCGTACCATCAACAAACTAAATAAGAAAGCAGCCCCAGAGTTGCAAGATAAGATAGAATAATTAAAGACTAAATAATTAATAATTGATTACAAATGAGTAAATGGTTAGAAAAATGGGAGCCTGAAAATGAAGAGTTTTGGCATTCCACAGGAAAAAAGATAGCAAATAAAACGCTTACGATTACGACAATAGCACTTACACTTTCATTTGCGTGCTGGTTTTTGTATAGTGCAGTGGTTATTAAATTGCCTCAAATAGGTTTTAATTTTAATGAAGACCAATTGTTTTGGTTGGCTGCTATGCCAGGTTTGGCAGGTGGGCTTTTGCGTATATTGAATACTTTTTTGATTCCTATTTTTGGGACACAAAAGGTAGTATCTATTAGTGCGCTATTGAAGATTATTCCGTTGTTGATGCTTGGATTTGCGGTAATGGATCCTTCATCATCTTATGGATATTTTATGGTGATAGGTTTCTTGCTTGGTATTGGTGGTGGTGATTTCTCATCTTATATGCCTTCTACTTCTTTGTTTTTTCCCAAACGTTTGTCGGGAACAGCTTTGGGTATTCAAGCAGGGGTAGGTAACTTTGGGGTTAGTTTGGTACAATTACTTTCGCCTATTGTTATTAGTTTGAGTATTTTTTCTTTTATGGGCGGAGGCGAGATTGTAGCGCAAGCTGGTAAAACTATCTACTTAGAGAATGTGGCTTTTATTTATGTATTACCACTTTTCTTAGTGGGTATTTGGGCATGGTTTTCACTGAAGAGTATTCCTGTAAAAGCGTCTTTTAAAGAGCAATTGGATATTTTTAGTGATAAACACACTTGGTACTGCACGATTACTTATATTATGACTTTTGGTATTTTTGCGGGTCTTTCAGCTTCTTTTCCGTTGCTGATTAGAGGTTTGTACAGTAAACTTGATAGTAGTATCGACCCATTGCATTACGCTTTCTTGGGGCCGATGATAAGTTCAGGAATGCGAGTGCTTTTTGGTAAAGTAGCTGATAAATTTGGAGGTGCTATTCTTACACATATTACAGGTATTGCAATGACAATACTATTTGCAGTACTTATATTAGGAGGTTATTTGACACCTACTTCGGCGGATCAATTTCCAATGTTCCTTGCTATAATGTTGACTATATTCTTCTTTACAGGGGTTGGTAATGCAGCAACCTTTAAGCAATATCCTACTATTTTTGCGGCTTCGCCACGTAAATCGGCAGGAGTAATAGGATGGACAGCTGCAGTGGCTGCTTTTGGGCCTTTTATATTTAGTGTTCTTATCAGTCAATCAAACCAACTTACAGGTAATTCTAATGCATTCTTTTGGAGTGTATTTGCATTATGTATAGTTGCTACTTGGATAAATTGGTACTTCTATACACGCAAAGGATGTGAACGCCCAAGCTAGTAAAAAATTAGAAAGAAACTAATCAAGGCATAAAAGCCTTATATTTCAATAGGTTTAAGAAAATAAGTGAATTACGAAACGTTCTAAATTACATTAAGAACTTTTGTAATTCACTTTTTAGTTGTAAATTTGCAGCGAGTAAAACAAATATTATGTTCAGAATTTTCACCAGAATAAACAAGAAAGCATTTCGCAATGCAGTTATAGCCACTCTGGGGGTTATAGCTATTACTGTGATAGGTTCTGTAAATCTGCAGAACTACGATGCTGCACTGATGATTTACTTTTTTGGTACCATCAGTATGACTTTTGGTATAGCCTATCGACACACGATGTGGCTACAGCGCCCACCCACCAAAAAGTATTGGCAACGCACTTGGCAATTGTTACGCAGCAAGGATTATTGGAGTCAATTGAAGGACTACGGACGATTGACGTTTAAAAATCTTTTACTTCAGAAGTTTTTAATGCCACGTAGTAAGATGCGTTGGCTGGGGCACTTTTTGCTCTCTGTAGGTTGCTTAATATCTTTTGGGGTAACCTTTGGGCTTACTTTTGGATGGATGCACTTTACTTTGGTTCCTGGTACTACCGATACTTATGAAACTCATATGATGGGATTCACTGTAATGGAATTTAAATTAGGTACTATTGTAGCATTATTTTTATTTCATATACTTGTATGGACAGCTATAATGGTAATCATAGGTAGTGCAATAATGATGCACAGACGAATGATAGACGAGGGACAGTTGGCAACCCAATGGTTTGAACGCGACTGGATTCCACTAATATTACTTATTGTAGTTTCGGTAACAGGATTGGGTATTTGGTTTGACTATTCATTTTTGGAAGGTAAAATGAGTCAGTTTATGGCTATTATACACGCTATAGCAGTAGCGATGTTCCTTATGTGGATACCTTTTGGTAAATTCTTCCATATCTTTCAACGCCCTGCCCAAATAGGAGCAAATGTATATCGTATACAAGGTGCTAAAGAAGGGATGCAAGTGTGCCCACACACAGAAGAGGAATATGCTACTAAAATGCAAATTAATGACCTTAAGGAGGTAACCAAAGAGCTTGGTTTTAAACTTGAAAACAGTGAAGGAATGAGCTATTTGGAGTACAGTCCTGAAGGAAAGCGCTGTATGCTTGCTAAAGCACACTTAAAGGCAAGACAAGCGGATGGGCGTTACTTTGGTTAATAAAAAATCTTTACTCAAAGTAACTTAATAATATATTCAACAACTAAAAAAGATAACTCGTAATATTATGGCAACGTTACCCGTACCCGTAGATGAGATTATAGCAAAGTGGGGGCCGCATAAGCACTATATGACAAAAGAAACTGCTAAAGCGCGTGCTTCACAGACACCAGATGAATTAGTGAAAACCCACTGCTGCTTTTGTGGTTTGCAGTGTGGTATCAAACTGAAAATAAAGAATAAGAAAGTAGTAGGTTTTGAACCTTGGCGTGAGTTTCCTTTCAATGAAGGTCGTTTGTGCCCTAAAGGAGTACAACGTTATATGCAAGATAACCACCCAGACCGCCTATTACAACCTATTAAACGTGTAGAAGGTGTAGGCTTTGTGCCTATAGAATGGGAAGAAGCCTACAGCACTGTAGTAAGCGAAATTAAACGCATACAAGAGACTTATGGTAGAAATGCCTTTGCAATGCTTTCGGGCGTATCACTTTCTACTGAAAAGAGTTACTTGGTAGGTAAATTTGCTCGCGTAGCACTAAAAACTGCTAACTTAGACTATAACGGTAGGTTATGTATGGTGAGCGCTGGTGCTGGTAATAAGAAAGCATTTGGTATGGATAGGTCGTCTAACTCGTGGGCTGATTTGGCTCACGCTGAAGTGATTATCATTACAGGAGCTAACGTATCGGAATGTTTTCCTGTGCTTACCTATAGAGTTTGGGAAGCACGTGATAATGGTGCAAAACTGATTGTAATTGACCCACGTGTAACCCCTATAGCACGTACTGCCGATATTCACTTGCCTATGCGCTCAGGAACTGATACGGCACTAATGAGTACTATGCTAAAGGTGCTTATTGATAATGATTGGCTTGATCACGACTTTATAAATAACTATACTTCGGGCTGGGAAGAAACTGCTAAAGAAGTGGAACACTGCACCCTTGAATGGGGTGAGAAAATCACAGGTGTACCTAAAGAACTGATTTATAAAGCTGCCGAAATGTGGGGCAAGGCTAAAACATCGTTCTTGATGCACGCTCGTGGTATAGAACAACACCGCAAAGGAGTGATGAACGTACTGAGCTGTATCAACTTGGTGTTGGCTACAGGACGTATAGGAAAACCTTACTGCGGTTATGGTACTATTACCGGACAAGGTAACGGACAAGGAGGACGTGAACACGGACATAAATGCGACCAGCTACCTGGTAACCGTGATATAGAAAACCCAGAACACCGTAAAATAGTAGCTGATTTTTGGGGTATTACAGAAGAAGAGCTACCAAGAAAAGGACTAAGTGCCTATGAAATTATTGACGCTATCAATAAAGGGGAAATAAAAGGTTTGCTCTCTATCTGCTTTAATCCTATAGTTTCATTGCCTAATAACAAATATGTAAAAAGTGCTTTAGAAAAATTGGAGTTTTATGCAGGTATAGATTTCTTCTTATCTGAAACGCTACGTCACGCAAATATTGTATTGGCAGGGTCGCTACAAGAAGAAGAAGAAGGTACAACAAAAACTTCGGAAGGGCGAGTAGTGCGTATTTCGGGGGCTGTAAATCCTCCAGGGAAAGCAAAAAGCGATATAGAAATCCTTAAAGAATTGGCAAAACGTCTTGGGCAAGAGGATAAATTTACCTACTCTTGCAGTGAGGATATTTTTAACGAAATTCGTCATATATCTAAGGGTTCATATGCTGATTATTACGGTATTACTTACGAAAAAGTAGAAAAGAATATGGGAGTATTTTGGCCTTGTCCAAGTTTGGATCACCCAGGAACCCCACGCCTATGGGAAGATAGGAAATTCAAAACGAATGACGGCAAAGCACACTTTAACCCAACCCCTTATATTCCACCAGTAGAAGAACCAGATGAAGATTATCCTATAGTGCTCACTACAGGACGTGTGGTAAGCCAATACTTGAGTGGTACACAAACAAGGCGTATTGGAAAGCTTATAGATATATATCCAGAACCTTTGATGGAAATACACCCAGAGTTGGCAGCCAAATACGGTATAAAAGAAGGTGATTTGGTGCGTGTTATTACTCGTCGCAATAATGCAGTATTTCCTGCTAATGTGGTAGAGACCATACGTAAAGACTCTATATTTATTCCTTATCACTGGGGTGGTGTAAATGCGGCAAACCAATTGACAGTAGGTTTGGATGGTCTTGACCCTATATCAAAAATGCCTGAATTTAAGGTATGTGCTTGTAAAATAGAAAAAACAGGCGAGAGAAAGGCAAAAGATTCGGCAGAGTACGCTTACAGAAGCCGTGATGTATTGTACAAAGATGGTGATACTGTAGTGGAATAACTAGTATTACTGATACTAACAACAAAATTACTAAGAGTAAAATAAAAAGAGTAAAACAAAATGGCAGAACAATTTGAGAAATTCAATGATATGGAGTTTTTCTTGGATATGCAGCGCTGTATAGGCTGTCACTCATGCGAGATGGCGTGTGCAGAGTGTGAAACCAACGGAGAAACGACAATGATTCATATTCACTATATAGACAGACGGGAGACTGTACAAACTACTGTACAAGTGTGTATGCACTGTGATGATCCTATTTGTGCGAATGTGTGTCCTGCAGATGCTATAGTGAAAGACGAATATGGTATTGTACATTCAGCAGATGTATCTAAATGTATAGGTTGTGCAAACTGTGTGCTTAGCTGCCCATTTGGGGTGCCTAAAATACCAGACCAAAATGCACTATTGATGCAAAAATGTAATATGTGCTACGACCGTACAAGCGTAGGGTTAAAGCCTATGTGTGCTACTGTTTGCCCAAGTGGAGCTTTGACTTTTGATACAAAAGAAAATGTGGCTAAAAAACGACCTAATAGTACACCTATTAAGAAGTTTATATTTGGCGAAGAGGTAGTTACTACTAAAGTAAACCTGATGATGCCAAAAGGTAGCGAAGAGATAAAGGTATTTTAAAAGCTAAAAACACTAAAAAGACTAACAACAAATGGCAGACAGATATAAAGATATTCCTGATTGGAAAGCAGATTTTCCAATTAAAAGGACAGAGGCAGGTTATGTAGCAAGGCGTGATTTTTTGAAAGTGATTACACTTTTTTCGGGAATTATGGCTGTAGCTAACGTTTTTATACCGGTTTTTAATTTTTTTCATAAAAGAAAAACAATTAAAGATTACTTTGTGTGCAATGTTTCGGACATAAAGGTAGGTACACAGAAAACGTTTTATGTAGATGGAGATCATCGTAATCCTTATATGCTCATAAGGATGGGAGAGAATGATTGGCGCGTATATGAGCAAAAATGTACGCACTTATCTTGTGCTGTGATTTACGATCACGAACATCAGATGATAGAGTGTCCTTGTCATCACGGTTTTTTTGATGCTAAGGATGGGAAGGTGTTACAAGGACCACCACCACGCCCATTACCACGATTGAATGTGATTGTGAAAGACGACAAAATATACGTGGAAGACTATACTTATGAAAAGCAAATTAATCATAAGGCACACTCATAATTAAAAAAATGGAATTATGGCAATAAGAAAAAAACCACTTCAGAAAGTAACCTCACGTATCAATGATATGTTGGGATTTATTATAGCGATCTATATAATGTTTACAGGTATGCAAATGTGGCTACTTTTTGGTACTATCAATAAGGCATTGTACTTGTATAATACGGAAATTGATGTACAAAATTTTGCTACGTGGTCGGCTATAGGTTCAGTAGTCATTTTTGGCTGCTTGTTATTCTTTCTTCGTTATATCCCGATGATTAAAACAGGTAAGATTTTGAAAGGAGACGAAAAAGAAGAAGAATATGAGTACTAATTTAATCGATTCATTCGGACGAAAACATACATATTTGCGGCTATCTATTACAGATAGCTGCAATTTTCGTTGTTTATACTGTATGCCAGATGAACCTTTTGGCAGTACCCCTAATGCCAAATTGATGAATAGTGATGAAATCTTTGGTATCTCGAAGGTATTTGTAGATAATTACGGTATTGATAAAATACGTATTACAGGGGGAGAACCTTTAGTAAGACACGATTTTGCTGAGATTATCAAGAAATTGGCTACACTTGATGTGTCGTTGGGCGTGACGAGCAATGGGGTGTTGTTAGACAAATATTTGACGTTATTTAAAGATAATGGGGTTCAGAATTTGAATATCAGTATAGACTCATTGGATAATGAGCGTTTTAAACAAATTACTAAACGCGACTTGCTACCTAAAGTGTGGGAAAATATACAACGCAGTATAGATGAAGGATTTAAGGTGAAACTAAACGCTGTGATAATGCGAGGCGTGAATGATGATGAGCTATTGCAACTGGTGGGCTTATCACATAGCTATCCTATTGAGATGCGTTTTATTGAATTTATGCCTTTTTACGGTAATGCGTGGGAACGCAACAAAGTAATTTCTATAAATGAGATGCTTTTGGAGATTCAGAAATCATATGATTGTATAAAACTCACTGATGAAAAACACGATACTTCTCGCAAATATAAATTGAGTGAAGAGAGTAGGGGAATTTTTGGGTTTATATCTACAATGAGTAATGCTTTTTGCGGGGGGTGTAACCGTATACGACTCACTTCGGATGGGAAGATGAAAAATTGTCTTTTTGGAGCTGAAGAGTTTGACTTGTTGTCTTTGTACCGAAAAGGAGAAGATTTGACAGCTCTTATAAAAGAAGGTATATGGCGAAAACATAAAGAAAAAGGAGGACAGTTCTCTGAAATGAATACTGTTGATAATAATAAATTAGTAAATAGGAGTATGATAAAAATAGGAGGGTAAAAAAAATTAAAACTTTTTTAAGAAAATGTTTTGTATGTTATTTTTTTTTAATAATTTTGCACCCGATTTTAGAGAATTATTTAGAGGCACATAAGTAGCCTTTTTTTAGGCTTGTCGTGTAGTAATAATTATCATAACGAAATTTATTAATAATTCAAATTATATGAATAAACATTTTTTATTATTAGCGGGAAGTGTATTAGGACTCTTCTCTATTACTTCGGCGCAAGTTTCATTTACAAGTGGTGATATAAAAGCAACTATAGGGATGCGTTTTATGGCTGATGCTGCTTATTATGTAGATGATGTTACACCACTAACTTCAGGTACAAAAATTACTGAAGCACGTGCTCGTTTTGGTTTTAAGACAGGCAACTGGGATGCGTATGCAGATTTTGATTTTGCAGCCCCTTCAGGAGCTAATCGCACACGCGACCTTTGGGTACGTTACACTCATAAAAATGAGGAGGGTGTGTACAAAGCTACTCGTTTTGGCTACCAATGGGAACCTTTTGGAATGACAACCAATACAGGACGTATGGCGTATCACTTTATACAACGTCCTAATTTTCACAATACATTGGGTGGGTCACGTCTTTTAGGTGTTACTTACTACTATGTAAACCCTAAATTTTTCACTCACACAGGTATATTTAGTGAGCGTCCTTATAACGACCAAGCTTCAGGAGATTCTGGTGTTGTTTTATCAGGACGTTACCTTTTCAAAGCAATAGCTAATGAGACAAGCACTTTCCAATTTGGTACCAGCCAGCGATTTGCTTACATCAGAACTTATCCTACATTGACCATTAGCAGTCCGCTAGAAACTAACATAAATCCAAAAGCTACAGCTTTGGGCGCAGAAATGACAATAGAAAACCCTAGAAGTAGTTATCGTTTTGGGGTAGAAAGTATGTTCCATAACGAAAACTTCTTTGTTCGTGGCGAATATATGAAAACTTTCGTAAGCAAAAAAACGGATGGTACAAGTACTTATCAAGCAGGATACGTAGAAGCAGGATATGCCTTTAACGGAGCTACTTATAAGTATGATGCACAAAAAGCTGTACTAAAAGGACTTAGCAAAGCAGGTAACTGGGAAGCAGTAGCACGAGCAAGCTGGGCAGACCTTTACAATGGTGAAAACATAGTAGGTGTAAAAAAAGGAGTACAAATGCGCAGTTATACTTTGGGTGCTAACTATGTAGTGAATAAACACGCTCAACTAATGCTTTCATACACTCATACCAACCTTACTAGTAAGGTTAAAAACGACAAAAACATAGGTATACTACAAGGGCGTATAATGATTAACTTTTAAAAAAACTGAAAAATAACGATTATCATATGAGAAAAATATTTAAATTTGTGCTTGTTGTAGCTTTAATGCTTACAAGTGGTTTCAGCTTTGCAGCTGATAAAATAACAATTGCTGCTGCCGCTAACTTACGTTATGTATTGGAAGAACTAAAACAACAATACCTTAAAGAAAATAAGGGTGCAGAAATAGAGATAGTATTTGGAGCTTCGGGAACGCTTACACAACAAATTGTGAATGGAGCTAATTTTGACCTTTTCTTGGCTGCTAATACTAAATTTCCTGAAGAAGTGATTGCTAAAGGTTTTGGTGAAGGTAGCTCAGTAGTATACTGCTATGGCAAAGTAGCTTTGTGGAGTATGAGTATTGATGTGAAAAAGGGCATAAAAGCTACTCTATCTAACCCTAAAGTGAATCGTATAGCTGTTGCTAATCCTAAATTGGCGCCTTATGGTAAAAATGCAGTAGAAACACTTCAAAAATTGGGCTTATATGAGACAGTAGAGCCTAAAATTGTATGGGGTGAGAACATCAACCAAACAGCACAGTTTGTATCGACAGGGAATGCACAAGTGGGATTTGTAGCACTTTCAACTATTTTGGCACCTGAAATGAAAGGTAAACAAGGTAAGTACTACATTTTGAAAAATGAAGAATGCCAACCTATAGCTCAGGCAGGCGTGGTAATAAAAGGTAAGAATACGGCTGCCGCAGATAAGTTTTTTAAATATATTACTAGTAGCAAGGCTACCGCTATTTGGAAAAAACACGGATACGAAGTAAAATAATGGAAAGTTTCGTAAATACCTTATTACTTACAGGCAAGATGGCAGTAATTACAACTGCCGTCTTGTTTGTATTAAGTTTGCCAATAGCCTATTGGTTGGCTTACTCAAAATTTAAGCTAAAAGTAATTTTTGAAGCCTTATTGTGTATGCCAATGGTACTTCCTCCTACAGTAATGGGATACTACTTTTTGTTGCTTATCAGTCCGACACGCGGTTTTGGTGCATTTTTGAGTGAACATTTTGATATACAATTAGCTTTTACTTTTGAGGGAGTAGTATTGGTGAGTATTATAGCAAATTTGCCTTTTATGATTCAGCCGTTACAAAATGGTTTTATGGCGTTGCCCAAGAGTTTTAGAGAGGCGGCTTACACTTTGGGAAAGAGCCGATGGACGACCTTTTGGCGTGTGTTGTTGCCTAATATCAAACCATCTGTAATTACAGGAATTGCACTTACTTTTGCCCATTGTATAGGTGAATTTGGTGTTGTACTGATGATAGGAGGAAGCATTCCTAACGAGACAAGAGTGGCATCAATTGAGCTATATGACCAAGTGCAGGCTTTGAATTACGATCTTGCTAACCAATATGCTTTTATACTTTTTGCTATTTCGTTTCTTATTCTGCTAATTATTTTTAGTGTAAATAAAAAAAATAAAATTCTTAATTCATAAAATCTTTTTTGATGATTATAAAACTATCACATACTATTTTTACATCGGAAGGTGAGCGCAAATTGGAAGTAAATGAAACAGTTGCTGATGGAGCCTTGGTGTGTTTGTACGGTCCTTCTGGCATTGGAAAAACTACTCTTTTTAGGGTAATAGCAGGACTTATCACACCTGAACGAGCTTACATAAACGCAAATAATAAGGTTTTTATCGATACTCAACAGCGTATTAATTTGCCTCCCCAACAGCGTAATGTGGCTTTTATGTTTCAGGATTATGCTTTGTTTCCTAATATGACGGTGTGGGGCAATATTGCTTTTGCTCAAAAGGAAAAAGATGATGTATACATACAACAATTGCTAAAAGCCTTTGATATGGAGCAACTTAAAAATAGAAAAGTAACCCAACTTTCTGGAGGACAGCAACAAAGGGTAGCTTTGGCACGTACTTTGGCACAAAAAGCTCCTATTATATTGCTTGATGAACCTCTATCATCGGTAGATGCTACAATGAAAAAAGTGATGAAAGAGGTAATTTTAAAACATCAGGAGGCAACGAAAGCTACAGTATTTATTATAAGTCATACCCCTGAAGATTTTAGAGAAGAAGCCACTCAAATCATCAATGTAACAGGAGCTTTATATACCTAAAAAAGAATTAAGATAAAATTATCATCTTATTATTGTGCTTATTATATTTTTTTGTACTTTTGTACCAACTAAAAACGACTACCTAAGATGAAAAAGCACATTACAAAACTCTTTTCTTTTGCTTTATTTACTTCATTTATAGCTACTTCTTGTAGCAACAACAGTACTTCTATCCCTGCTACTGATATTGTAGTAGAAGGTGAAATGGAAGCAGAACTTACTTCACCTCCTAAAGTTCCTGCACCTATAGGCAATCGTAAAGCAACGCGTCTTTACGTAACCTTAGATATTATTGAAAAAGAAGGCGAAATAGTAGACGGTACTAAATATTTATTTTGGACATTTGGAGGGACAGTACCTGGTAGCTTTATACGAGCTCGTGTGGGTGATGAAGTAGTTTTTACGCTTAAAAATCATCCTGATAATAAACTGCCACATAATATTGATTTGCACGCTGTTACAGGAACAGGGGGCGGTGCAGCAGTATCATTGGTAGCTCCTGGACAACAACGTACTTTTACTTTCAAATGTCTTAATCCTGGATTATTTGTTTATCATTGCGCTCAGTCGCCTGTGCCATTGCATATTGCCAATGGTATGTACGGGCTTATACTAGTAGAACCCGAAGGAGGGTTACCCCCTGTAGATAGGGAATATTACGTAATGCAAGGTGATTTCTATACTGTTGAAGGGCATGGTGCTGGAGGTACTCAGGCATTTAGCCAAGAAAAAGCTTTGGCAGAAACTCCAGATTATGTAGTTTTTAATGGTAAAGTAGGAGCACTTACTAATGAAAGAGCTTTGGTAGCCAACCCAGGTGAAACAGTGAGACTTTTTGTAGGGAATGGAGGTCCTAATTTGGTGTCATCATTCCACGTGATAGGTGAGATTTTTGACAGAGTGCGGGTAGAAGGCGGTTCGCTCATCAATGAAAATGTACAAACTACAATGATACCTGCGGGAGGAGCTGCTATTGTTGAATTTAAGGTGGAAGTGCCTGGTGTATATGTGCTTGTAGATCATTCTATTTTTAGAGCTTTCAACAAAGGTGCTTTAGGATTATTAGTAGCACAAGGAATGGAAAACCCTACTATTTTTGGAGGAGAAGCACCTAAACCTTATCAAGCTACTGATGTGAAAGTACAAAAGACAGAACCTAACACCCCACAAACTGCTAAAAATAAAACTTTATCAGAACAATTAGAAGACGGACAGAACGTATATCGCCGTACTTGTGTAGCTTGTCATCAGGTACAAGGACAAGGACTTACGGGAGCTTATCCGCCTCTTGCCAAAGCCGATTACCTAAATGCCGATGTGAATAGAGCTATAGAATTTGTAGTAAAAGGGCATTCTGGAGGAATTACCGTAAATGGGCAAAGCTACAATGGTGTAATGCCACCACAGCAACTTAATGATGAGCAAATAGCCGATGTACTTACCTATGTGTATAACAATTGGGACAACAATAAAACAATCGTAACGCAAGAACAAGTACGGAAGGTAAAGTCTCAGAAAAAATAAACTAGCTATCAAAAAAATATACGGAATATTACAAAATATTTCGTATATTTGCATTTTAAACGTTAATCATTAAACATTCATTATTAATAATGTTATCAGTATCCAATTTATCCGTACAATTCGGCAAGCGCGTTCTCTTTGATGAGGTGAACGTAACCTTTACACAAGGCAACTGCTACGGCATCATCGGTGCCAATGGAGCAGGCAAATCTACTTTCCTTAAAATCCTTTCAGGCAAGCAAGAGCCTACTTCGGGGCGTGTCATCCTCGAACCAGGCAAACGTATGTCGGTGCTTGAGCAAGACCACTACGCTTATGATGATTACACTGTACTTGACACTGTGATTATGGGTAATAAAGTCCTTTCTAAAATTAAGAAAGAGATGGACGACCTCTATGCTGACTACTCTGATGAGCACGCTGAGCGTATTGGTGAGCTACAAATGCAGTTTGATGAGATGAATGGCTGGAATGCTGAAAGTGATGCTGCTGCTTTGCTCTCTAACTTGGGTATTGCCGAGGATATGCACTACACTATGATGTCGGAAATGGACGGCAAACTCAAAGTGCGTGTGCTTCTTGCGCAAGCCCTCTTTGGCAATCCTGATGTACTTATAATGGACGAGCCTACTAACGACCTCGACTTTGAGACTATTGGCTGGCTAGAGAACTTTTTGGCAAACTATGACAATACGGTGATTGTAGTCTCTCACGACCGTCACTTCCTTGATGCTGTTTGTACTCATATCTCGGATATTGACTTTGGAAAAATCAACCATTATTCGGGTAACTATACTTTCTGGTACGAAAGTAGTCAGTTGGCAGCCCGTCAGCGTGCGCAACAGAACAAAAAGGCGGAAGAGAAAGCTAAAGAGTTACAGGAATTTATTGCGCGCTTTAGTGCTAACGTGGCAAAATCAAAACAAGCGACCTCTCGTAAGAAGATGTTGGAGAAACTCAATATCGAGGAAATTAAACCATCGTCTCGTCGTTACCCTGCTATCATCTTTGACCGCGACCGCGAGGCTGGCGACCAAATTCTACACGTGGAAAACCTCGCTGCGTCTATTGATGGACAAGTATTGTTTAAGAATGTGGACATCAACCTTGCTAAAGACGATAAAGTTGCCGTGATTTCTAAGGATTCGCGTGCCACTACAGCCTTTTACGAGATTCTGAACAACAACCTTAAGCCTGATGCAGGTACTTTTGCGTGGGGTATCACCACCTCACAGTCTTACCTGCCTGTGGATAACTCCGATTTCTTCACTCAAGACCTTTCGTTGGTGGATTGGTTACGCCAATGGGCAAAAACAGAGGAAGAACGCGAGGAAGTATACGTGCGTGGGTTCTTGGGCAAGATGCTTTTCAGTGGCGAGGAAGCTCTTAAAAACTGCAAAGTGCTTTCAGGAGGTGAGAAAGTGCGCTGTATGCTTAGCCGTATGATGATGTTGCGTGCTAATGTGCTAATGCTGAACGAACCTACTAACCATTTGGATTTGGAGAGTATCACTGCCTTCAACAACTCGCTGAAAAACTTCAAAGGCACAGTGCTTTTCACCACCCACGACCACGAATTTTCGCAAACTGTTGCTAATCGTATCATCGAGCTTACTCCTAATGGTATTATTGACCGCTATATGACCTTCGATGAGTATATGGATGATAAAAATATTCAGGAATTGAGGGAAAAGATGTACCGAGGATAGTAACTAATAGCACTTTGGCAAAGTTTATGGCACTAAAAGGTGATTAAATGAGCTTTGCCAGAGTTTTTTGAAAATAATATTAAAAACTATAAAAAAATGTATAGAGGATTTAATTTAGAATTAGATAAAGATATTTTTTCTGACAAGGAAATAAATTATTATAGTAGGATAGCTGAAACAGAAATTTCAGATTCAATGAAAAATTTTTCTCATCTTTATATATCAATTTTTAAAGACAAGAATATTCTAGATGCTAAGCAAATAATGAAAGAGTATTTTCCTCAATATAATAGATTTGATATATTTCTCTCACATTCTCATAACGATCTAAATTTAGCATTAACTATAGCAGGGATGTTGAAAAAAGAATTTCATTTAAATGTTTTTGTAGATTCTATTGTTTGGAAAAATTGTACTGATTTATTAAGAAGTATAGATAATGAATATTGTAGAATAAAAAAAGGCTCATATGACTATAATAAAAGAAATTATAGTACATCTCACGTTTATTTAATACTTATGAACTCATTAAATATGATGATTGATGAGTGTGAGACATTATTTTTTCTAAATACCCCTAATTCTATTTCATTAGAAGATAACCTTGATAATCTAGATGATTTAGATAGAACATTGTCTCCTTGGATTTTTTCGGAAATACAAACAAGTAAAATTATTAGAAAGAAAATTCCTAATAGAAATATTCCTTTAATGGAAAGTACAAATTGCTTTAGTACAGATTTAAAAATAAGTTATCCGTTAGAGTTAGATCATCTAACAGAAATGTCTCAAGATGATTTTTTTAAATGGATATATAGTGATTATAATAATCCAAATAAAGCATTAGATGGCTTATATGAAATCTATCCTTTAGAGAAACATAGTAATATAAATCGCTTTTAAATGGAAAAGAAACTAAAACATTTAGAATTTATACAAAATGCCATTAATAGAATGGCAAATAATTCATTTATCATTAAAGGTTGGTGTATTACACTTGCCGTAGCATTAATTGCTCTGTTAGAGAAGGAAGATATAAACAAATGTTATATTGCTTTTTCTTTTCTACCATTGTTATTCTTCTGGTTTCTTGATGCTTATTTTATAAAAGTAGAGAGACAATATAGAAAACTATATGACGAAGTAAGAAAAGAAGAAGATGAAAAAATAGATTTTTCTATGGATATATCATCCTATGAAGAATGTTACAGAAAAGTTTTCTTTTCTTATACATTATTTCTTTTCTATCTATCTTTAATTGGAATTAGTTTAGTAATAACCTTTCTAATAAAATAAACCTATGGAAAATATTAATCAAACAGAAAAAGATTTAGAGTTATATTTAGCTCGTTTCTTTGATATATATGATATTGAGAAGCTAATAATATATTTATCAGTAACTAATAAAACTGATAAATATAAAGGTTTTTCTATTCCTATTTTTGAAATTAGTGAAGCTTTATTAGGTCAAAAAGAATTTTGTTTATCTAATCCTATTCCTCCTGAAAGAATAAATCCTTCTGATAAAAAAGATAAAAATTTATTAGAGTTTTTCTATATTTTGGATGTAAATTTAAAGAATGAATTAGAAAAAATGAAAGGAAAGGGTGTTACTTTAAAAGCACGAGTTAAAACTTTTGATGAAAAAGAATTTATATCTAACGAAATGAATATAGATGATTTATTTAAAGTAGAAGATAATCTTCAAAAAAGATAATATTAACTCGTCTGAATAGAATGTTAAGTTGTGGAAACACAATATTAACGCCGTAAAACGAATATTAACTCGGTAGGATACAATATAAGGTCCATAGGGCGCAATATAAAGTAGAAATTTATTAATTTTATTTGTTTAACCAATAAAAAAGACAAGAAAAATGGCTACAAGATTTATTTCATTCGAAAAATTGATATGGTGATAAGGAAATCGCACAAGGCAGAATATCAGAATGTTTGTAAGAAAAAGTTAGAGAGAATTTAACTATCAATAGAGTGACTAAAAATATCAAAGAATATGAATGTTAATATTATAAATCAATTACAAGACTATTTGTCTAATGCAGGTGAAGCTGTGCAACGTGTTTTATTTGTTACAGAAACCAAAAATCCTATTTATGAAGATAGTCAAGAAGTATTACAATTAGCCCAAAAACAGATAGTAGCACCTTTAGGAGCTATGCCTAACGAAGAAGTGTATGCTTTTATTGGTGTGCATTCTAAAACAGTAATTTCAGGAAAAAGGGATAGTGTAGGCTTTGTAATAACTAATTTTAGAGTCCTTACCCAAACAGATGTTTCAGTAATAAGTACGCCTAAGAAGGCTAACAGTCATCTCTTTACTAATAAGGATAACCTCGATAACCTTTCTAATCAATTATGGCAAAATTTTATCATTAAGGTAGATGAAACGATCCCAAAAGAGTATGTAACTATGTTGGAAGCTCCTCTAAAAGCTGTTCTTGCTATTGTTTTACCTGAATTGAAGAAAGAAGGATATTTACCTGATGAAATTAAGAATGCAACAGACCTTAAAGGCAGAATAAAACAATTAGGAATAGAAGACCAATTGAAATTCTACGCAGAAAATGAAAAGAAATATAAGAAATTTGCTAATAAACATAAAATAGAAGGCATTCTGTTAGGAAGTTTAGCAGCTCCTCTCTTGTTTGGTGGTCTTTATGGCTTTGTACTTACCAAGGAAGGCTTGATAAGTAGGGATTTGATGGAAGAAGCTGTAAGAAGTAGTTGGCAAGAAATCAAAGAACACCCAGCACAAAAGAGTCAAGAAGGAGATGCTTTCACTGTAGGTGATAAAAAACACTTTATTCCTGCACATCAAAAGGAATATATAGAAGCTTTTTTAACGCTTATCAATGAAATAGCACAGGGTAAAGTTTCTCTAAACTCATAGATTAATCATATAAAAATGAAAATCATAGGAATCAGTGTGCGCACTACCAATCAGAACGGACAAGCGATGCAAGACATCGGAAACCTTTGGCAACGCTTTCTAGCGAGCAACTTTTGGCAAAAATACCTAATAAGGTAAGCGATGCTATTTATAGCATTTACACTGATTACCAAAAGGACTATACCGAGCCTTACACTTGTATCATAGGAGTGGAAGTTACCACGCTCAGTACAATTCCCGACAGCTTAGAAGGTAGGGAATTTCCTGAACAAACCTTTCAAAAGTTTGTAGCCAAGGGTGTAATGCCTCAGGCAGTAGGGGCGATGTGGCAATATATTTGGGACAACGATGCTACGCTCAATCGCACTTATCTATATGACTATGAACGCTACACCGAGAAGTCGCAGCAAGGAGATGCTTCCGAAGTAGATATTTTTATAGGCATAAAGGATTAATAAAAAGTAGTACAATGAATGACTTTGAGCAATATATAAGGGAAACTGAACCTCATCGGCGTGAAAAAGGTGAGGCGTGGCAGACGGCTATTGGCTTGCAGGCGGTAGACGGACTGAAACCTTCAGCTTATCTTGTTCAAACGGCTAAGCAACATATTGAGGGGGATATTACCATTGAAGAGGCTAAACATCTCATTGATAGTTACTACCAATCCAAAACCTTACGCCTTGACAATACAGAAGAACGCACTGAGGAAGCCGACAAAGTCTCTGCACGCATCACTGAACTACTTACCGAATCGGCTTTTAGCTTTTCCCCAGTGGCATATATAGGCATTCATCGCAAGTTATTCACTGGTATTTATAAGTTTGCAGGCAAATTACGCGATTACAATATTACCAAGAAGGAGTGGGTACTGGGTGGAGATACAGTCCTCTACGCTAGTGCGCACAATTTGCGCGAGACTTTGGACTATGATTTTGAGCAGGAAAAGCATTTTTCTTATCAAGGATTGCAGGTAGAGGAAGCGATTAAGCATATTGCTAAATTTGTGTCAGGTTTGTGGCAAATACACCCTTTTGGTGAGGGAAATACACGTACGACAGCGGTTTTTACAATTCAATATTTGCGTACTTTTGGCTTTGCAATGAGCAATGAAGCCTTTGCTTATCATTCTTGGTATTTTCGTAACGCCTTAGTACGTGCTAACTACAACAACCTTGCTAAAGGAATAACAGCAACTACCGAATATATAGAATGCTTCTTTAGAAACCTAATTTTAGGTGAAGAAAATGAGCTTAAAAATAGGTATTTATTAGTAGGTGAAGAAATTCAAAGTGCAAAAGAGGAAATTCCAAAGGGCAAAATTTGCACTTTGAATTGCACTTTGGAAGAAATGGCAGTGCTACAATACTTACAACAATACCCTACCGCTACCCAAAAGGTAATAGCCAATCATATAGGAAAATCGGAACGTACCATAAAAACCATTACTGCAAATTTGGTAGAAAAAGGACTTATTGAGCGCAAAAATGGCAAACGCAATGGTTTTTGGGAAGTGAAAACAAATTAAAAAACAATAAAACAATGAAAACTACAGATTTAACGAACTGGAACAACTACAAAGAAACTAAAGAGGCAAAAAAAATTATAAAGATATTTGAAGAAGGGAGTATGAATAGTATTCTTGCAGCTTTTGTAAAAGAAGAAGCTGCAGCCCAATTTCCTGCCTATATACACATTATCACTAATGTATTTGAAAATTCACTAATTCCTTATGATGTGCCTATAAAAGATCTTTTTAACTATATACTTGATAGGGGACTGAAAGGGTATATAGTAGAGTGTAAGCTTGACTTTGATATTTTTTATCCTGAAAACTATGATTTTCTTATACCAAGAATGATTCCTCTTTCTATTGCACTTTATGGCTTGGATAGAGTAGAGGATAACGATTGCTACATTCCTTATCTTTTTTACCACAATTTTAAAAAATTAAAGAAAATAGCAGAGACTTTTGGCGTAGAAATGCCTCCTTTACCCTCAAGAGAGGACGTAAAAGAACGGGTATTGTATTATTTGGAGTTTTGCCGTGTGTGGAATGACTTCCGTATTGAAAACGACCTTACTATGGCTGAAGTATGTGCTTTTATCTATGATTTTGCCCCTAAATATATTGAGGAATCAAATGATTAATGGTAATGAAACGCCTAGTTTATAGAGATTTTTATATTCAGAAATTTCTTCTTTATCTTCTATACTGAAATTGTCACTATTCACTAAAGAAGGGTAAATAATAAGGCAATCTATCAATCTATCATCATCTATTTTTAATGTTTTATAAACATCTTTTAAGCGGGCATAACCACTTATTTGGCGAATATCGTCTATTACTTTTCCTTCTTTATAAATGGTTTTGTACTTAGCATCGATGACCATTTTGTATTTAGGGCTGTTGAGTAAGAAATCTAATTCGGTATAATCGGCGGTGAAGTGATAAAATATTTCTTGCTTAGGAAATATTTCTTGCAATTTTTTATATACATATAACTCAAAAAGTTTAGGCATATCTATCCAAAAAGGAGGAATAGCTACTTTTTGCTGCGATGTTTGGGTTATATTATAAGAAAAACGTTTCAATATATGATTTCCGATACGAATGGCTTCTTCATATTCTTTGAAAAATGGATTTGTAGCTATATTTTTAAGTGTTTTATAGGGTATTTCATCTGATATCAACTCAAAGTAGGGGATACAATGGTTAATAAGCTGTTGTATCTCTCTATCATTTTCAGCAAAATAATTAGGATGGGTATTCTTAAAGCTGATAACAAACTGCAATACTTTCTTCAGAAAACGATTTTCAAGATTATCAATTCCAAATTCTTGGTATTGACATAAATGTGTAGTATACTTGTTTTTAAAGATATTTTGCTTGAGCTGTTTACTAAGTTGTATTTTCCCTTTAATACGATTATTGAAATCTTTCTCTACTATGTAGTAAGATTTTTTTAGTCCTTTACGTACAATATGTTTTAGTAATAATAAAAACTGTATTATTAGAAAAGGCGTGAGCCTATCTTTCTGTTGTTCAATAGTTATTAGAGGCTCCTCCCAATAGATTTTGATAAGATTCTGAGTGTATTTGGGATCTATATTAGCAGAGTAAATATCAAATAGCATTTTTTGGAAGTTAATTTCTAGTTCCTGCTCTTGATAGTTCATTTTGGGTTCAACATATACAAATTCTTGTCCTGCAAGCCAATCAATACCTATGTAGTAATCGGCTTTTAGAGTAACTGAATTTTCATTTACTTCCAAAGAAAAAGGATAAATAGTTTGTCCTCTTTCTGTTTTGAATACTCTTACAGACTTTGTTTTGAGCATTTCAAAAAGAGGATTATTTTCTATATTGACGATATAGTCTTTATGTTCGGATAGAAGGATAGGCATTTAAAGAGGTTTTAAATCATTTATTTTGTCTTCAATATCTTGTCCTATAAGTACGCCATCTTTCACATATTCAAGTAAAATAGGCTTAATTTCGTACTCCCAACGGATGTTAATAGGCGTATGTTTTGTAATGAAATAAGAGTGTCCTAATTGTACATCTTCTTTTTTAAATTCAGGAGATAGATTATCCTTAAATAAGTTGGCTACACTATCAAATAGGCTTTTAGCAAAGTTATTACCTAATTCATTAGTAAGGTCTTTAGGTAAAATATTTACGAAGGCAAAGCGGCGGCGGATAGCGTAGTCTATATGCCCTACGGAGCGATCGGCGGTATTCATTGTACCTATAATGTAGAGGTTTGGGGGTAGGGTAAGGGAGCTGTCGCCTTCGATGGAGTACATACTTTGAACAGCTTCGCCTCGATATTCTAAAGCATAGATAAGTTCGCCCAATACAGCAGAAAGGTTTGCACGATTGATTTCATCGATGATAAGGACGTAGTTTTTAAGCTGTATTTTATCAGCTACTATAGGTTTATAAGAATTTTTAAACTCATAGTATTTTTCTACAATTCTAATAAAATAAGAAGCGTGATGTCTTGCTAGAGCGCCTATAGTTGTTAGCTTGCTAACACCTTGTCTATCTTTTACGCCTGAACTAATAATATTTTTAATTTCGCCATAGTTCATATTTAAACCTTTGTTATGAGCTTCCCAATTATCACCTTTGTACTTGAATCGTTTGTCATCAGCATCAAAAATATAAATAGCCTCAGTAAGAGGATATTTATAATCTTCACTTTGGGCTAATTCTTCTTTGATATGTTCAATGAAAGCCTCAAAAACCTCTTCTTCTTCTAATACTGGAGTACTTAGGTGGGATTTATGCCAATTGTTTAGGGCATTTTTAGCAAATTCACCTAATATTTTGTTTTCAGCAGTATAAACGATACCATCTCCCTCTTTATTAGGTTCAGCCACAATACCTCTTACAAAATCTTCATAGGAATAACTGGGGTGAAACTGAATAAGTTTGAATTGCTCGTTGTTGTTTAAAGTATCATTTTCTCCTAAACCTAATAATGCTTTGGCAATGCGTTTGGCTTCGCGGGTTTTACCTGTACCCGGAGGTCCTTGTAGGATAATTTGAGGTTTGTGATGAAGAAGTGCTATAACTTTTTCTATTTCGTGATTTTCAGTATTTTCATTCATAATGTTTAGTAGGTATTGAGCGTATTTTACACCATTAATAATTTTTGATTCATCATTAGTTATATCAGTAAGTGTTTTAGTGCGCAGTGTATTATGAGCATTCCATACTCCTTTTTTTATCCATTCAATTCTACGACAATGCTGATATTCAGCTCTTTCTTCATCATAATAATAATGAGAAGTTATTTTACCATACCCCAAAAGTGTTGCAGTTCCTTTTTTTGCAATAATAATATCTCCTATATTCATTTTATTGAGAAAATCATTAATTGCAGAGGTATTGTTACGCTGGTCATTAGTACCTCCGTAATTGTTTGTCAACTGTCACGTCCTAAAAAAGGTTTACAGTTATCTT
>NZ_KB291330.1:102937-117733 GCF_000318275.2 Capnocytophaga sp. oral taxon 332 str. F0381 | reverse complement strand
GATAACTGTAAACCTTTTTTAGGACGTGACAACTGTGCGGCTCGCACGAAAGTAGGCGAGCAGGTATATTAATCACAATCATTAGGCATTAATAATTATTTTTTTTGTATCTTTGCCCCGAAAACAAAAGGCGTAAGATGTCGCATAAATTATTGATTATAGGAAGTATGGCGTTTGATAAGATAGAAACGCCTTTTCAGAAGAGTGATATTATTATGGGGGGTGCAGCTAATTACACTGCCCTCTCGGCAGCACAGTTTGGTGTTCCTACAGCAGTAGTATCTGTAATAGGGGGTGATTATCCTACCAGTTTTTTGAGATTGCTCACCCAGCGCCATATAGATATATCGGGGATAGAGATAGACCCCCAAGATAAGACATTCTATTGGAGTGCTCGTTATCACGAAGATATGAACCTGCGCGATACCTTAGATACCCAGCTGAATGTGCTTGCCCACTTCAAGCCTGTGGTACCCGCAGCTTTTACCGATGCCCAAGTGCTAATGCTGGGCAACCTGCACCCACAAATACAGATAGATGTACTTGCACAAATGACGCATTTGCCCTTTGTGGTACTCGATACGATGAACTATTGGATTACCCATACCTACGAACTTTTAGAAGAAGTTATCAGCAAGGTAGATATGATAACCATCAACGAGCAAGAGGCGCGCCAGCTTACCGATGAATATTCACTGGTAAAGGCAGCAAAACGCATCTTGGCAATGGGTACAAAATATGTAGTAATCAAAAAAGGCGAACACGGGGCGTTGTTGTTTCACGAAGATAGTGCTTTTTTTGCTCCCGCTTTGCCGCTCTCCGAAGTGTGCGACCCCACAGGGGCAGGCGATGTGTTTGCAGGAGGTATTGTAGGCTATCTTACAAAAACAAACGATTTTAGTTTTGAAAACATCAAAAATGCTGTTATACACGGCTCCAATTTAGCTTCGTTTTGTATAGAAAGTTTAGGAGCCGAACGAATGCTATCGCTTACCCCAGAGGATATCAATAGCCGCTTGTATCAATTCAGAGACCTTACCCAATTTGATATCAAATTGTGTTGATTATCAGTTAAATTGCCAATAAAAAATAGACAAACCAGAATAAAAAGATAATAAAATGTTGTATAAACGCAGTAGTGAGCTTTTCGCAAAAGCTCAGCAAGTATTACCAGGGGGGGTAAATTCACCTGTACGTGCTTTTAATGCCGTAGGAGGAAATCCTATATTTATAAAAGAAGCTGCTGGTGCTTATCTTACCGATGAAGACGGACGAAAATATATAGACTATATAGCCTCTTGGGGTCCCCTAATTTTAGGGCACGCTTATCCCCCTGTGATTGAAGCAGTAACAGAGCGTGCTAAAAAAGGCACCTCATTTGGTATCCCTACCGAAGTGGAAGTACAAATAGCTGAATTGGCAGTTGCAATGGTGCCCAATATAGACAAAATTAGGTTTGTGAATAGCGGTACCGAAGCCTGTATGAGTGCTATACGCTTGGCACGTGGCTACACAGGGCGCGAAAAGATTATCAAATTTATAGGTTGCTATCACGGGCATTCCGATGCATTCCTGATAGAAGCGGGAAGCGGTGGAGCTACCTTTGGCACACCCAACAGCCCAGGGGTAACACAAGGCACTGCAAAAGATACCCTTTTGGCTAATTACAACGATTTAGCTTCGGTAAAAGCCCTTTTTGAAGCTAATCCTCAGCAGATAGCAGGTGTTATCATTGAGCCAGTAGCGGGCAATATGGGGTGCGTACTGCCACAAGAAGGATTTTTGGAAGGCTTGCGACAACTTTGTACCGAAAATGGTTCTTTGCTGATATTTGACGAGGTAATGACAGGATTCCGTTTGGCAAAAGGAGGAGCGCAAGAGGTTTTTGGCATTAAAGCCGATATTGTTACTTTTGGGAAAGTGATAGGAGGAGGATTGCCTGTAGGGGCGTTTGCAGCTAATAAAGAAATAATGAGCTATTTAGCTCCTGAGGGGCCTGTATATCAGGCAGGAACCCTTAGTGGGAATCCGCTGGCGATGAGTGCGGGCTTGGCAATGCTTACAGCACTGAATGAACACCCCGGAGTGTATGAAAGTTTGGCTAAAAAAACAGCTTATTTACATCAAGGTTTTGAAGAAGTGTTGCAAAGAGCAGGAATACCCCACCAAATCAACAGTTTTGGCTCTATGTTTACCTTATTTTTTACCGAGAGCCCTGTAACCAACTTTGTTAGCTCTTCAAAAAGTGATACCCAACGCTTTAAGCGTTATTTTCACGGAATGCTACGCGAGGGAATTTACCTACCTCCTAGTGGTTTTGAGAGTTATTTTCTAAATGATGCTATCACTTATGACGATTTGGATAAAACGATTAAAGCACTCAATAGAGTAGTGTTAGAGCTCTAAAAGACAGTGTGTTGGCTAAATTGTTAATAACTATAGATAAGCTGTTAATAACTTGTTAGTAACGCTGTTAGTTTGATGTTTAATTTATTTAACAATTATTATTTGGTAGTTCGAAAATATTTTATATCTTTGCAGCGAAAAATTGAAAGGAATTAATAATTTTAAAACTCAAAAAAATGGAAGAATTTGTAAAAGTAGTGGAGCAAATCCTTTATATGGAAAACTTCAACACAGAGGTAACAGCAGATTTAAAGCAAAAGTTTGCACAATTGTATGCAGCGTATGGTGCTAATGTACCAGAAAAATACCGCAGCGATGTAAATCGTATGGCAAACAAATATGTAGGTGTGAACGTAAACGCTTTTAGCTATTAATTGCAAGGCTGTTTATTGTAGTAATGAATGTATTAGTAACAGGTGCTGGCGGACAGCTTGGTTCTGAAATAGAAGCCAGCACGGTACGCATTGGTAATTATTTTTTTACTGATGCTACTACCTTGGATATTACCCAAATAGGCAGCCTACACTCTTTTGTACAGCAAAACAATATAGATATTATCGTAAATTGTGCGGCTTATACCAATGTGGATAAAGCTGAAGATGATGTGGTGGTGGCAGAGGCTATTAACCATCACGCTGCAGCCCACTTGGCTGCTGTATGCAAAGAGTTTCACATACCACTTATTCATATTTCTACCGACTATGTGTTTGGTGGAAGTGCCAATACGCCTTATAATGAAACGGATGCTACGCAGCCGTTAGGCGTGTATGGGCGTACAAAATTAGCCGGCGAAGAAGCTATAAAGTTGGCGGGGATTGATTATATGATTATCCGCACCTCGTGGCTTTACTCATTGCGCTTTGGGCATAATTTTGTAAAAACTATTCAGCGGCTAAGTGCTGAACGTACAGAGCTAAAAGTAGTTTTTGACCAAGTAGGTACTCCTACCAATGCTGCTGATTTGGCTGATTTTGTAGTGCAAGCCATTAATAATGGCTGGTATAAAGGCAAACAAGAGGTATATCACTTTAGCAATGAAGGGGTATGCTCGTGGTATGACTTCGCTACTACTATAGTGGCGCATTCGGGTAACGCTTGTAAGGTGCTGCCCTGCCGCTCGGCAGAGTTTCCAAGCAAGGTAACACGTCCCGCTTATTCAGTATTAGATAAATCTAAACTCAAAAATGATTTTGGGTATCGTATTAGGTATTGGCGCGAAGCCTTTTTAAGCTAAACACACTTGTTGCATAATGGCTTAAAAAAGCTTTGCGCTAATCTTCTTCTTTACAACACATATTTTTCTTCATAAAAATAGCAAGGCATTAAAAAAAAACGTATATTTGCACGGTAATTAAATAGGGAACTGTTTAGAATATATGTAAGATGATTGTAAATTTCAGTATACAAAACTTTGGTTCTATAAAAGATAAGCAAACGCTGTCGTTTGAAGCCGATGCCTCCAATCATTTGGAAAATACTTACGTAGTGCATACGGCAGGCAAACGACTGCTAAAAGCAATGCTATTGCTTTAGGAGATTTTGAAGCTCGGCAATACAAAAAAGCAATGTGCGAAATGCCTTCATTATTCAAAAACTTGCATATTGTGGAATAAATGAGGTTTATAAAAGTTGTATTATCCAAAAAAAAGGTGTATATTTGCAGTCGGTAGGTGGATGATGAATTGTATGACTAATAATTAAAACAATATATAAAATGGCAACATTTAGAACAGAATCAGACCTTATAGGGGAATTACAAGTTCCTGCTGAGGTGTATTATGGCGTACAAACACAACGTGCTATTGATAACTTTAAAATCTCGGGGGTTGTAATGCACCATTACCCCGAATTTGTGAGGGCTATTGGTTATGTGAAATTGGCTGCTGCTAAAACTAATCATCATTTTGGATTGCTTCCTGATGCTATTATGCCTGCCGTTACGCAGGCTTGCCAAGAGGTGATTGATGGTAAACTAAATGACCAATTTCCTGTAGATATGTTTCAAGGCGGGGCTGGTACCTCTGTAAATATGAACGCCAACGAGGTGATAGCCAATAGGGCATTGGAAATTATGGGCTATTCTAAAGGCGATTACCAACACTGCTTGCCTAACGATCATATCAACTGCTCGCAATCTACCAATGATGCTTACCCTACGGCTATCAAGATTGCAATTATTAATATGAACAAGCAACTGCTTGCTGCACTTAGAGCCTTAGTAGATGCTTTGCGCGAAAAAGGGAAGGCTTTTTCCGATATAATAAAGATGGGGCGCACCCAGCTGCAAGATGCTGTACCTATGACCTTGGGGCAAGAGTTTGATGCTTTTGCAGCTACTTTAGGAGATAATGAAAACAGGCTTACTGCTGCTGCCAAGTTGTTACACGAAATAAATATGGGCGGTACCGCTATAGGCACGGGGCTTAATGCTCCTAAAGGTTTTCCTGCTTTGTGTGCTGAAAATTTATCGGCAATTACAGGGGATACTTTTATTCCTTCTACTGATTTGATTGCCGCTACTCCCAATACAGGAGCTTATGTGAGCTACTCATCTGCCTTAAAGCGTTTTGCCATAGAACTATCTAAAGTGTGTAACGACTTGCGCTTGTTGGCTTCGGGGCCTCGTGCAGGGTTACGCGAAATTAACTTGCCTGCGATGCAGCCAGGCTCGTCTATAATGCCAGGTAAAGTAAACCCTGTAATTCCGGAGGTAGTAAACCAAGTGTGCTTTAAGGTGATAGGTAATGACGTTACGGTATCGTTTGCAGCAGAGGCAGGTCAGTTGCAATTGAATGTGATGGAGCCTGTGCTTTGCGAGTCGATATTTGAAAGTATTAGTTTGTTGCAGAATGCATTGGTTACCTTGCGAGAGTTGTGCGTAAAGGGCATTACGGCTAATCGCGAAGTATCGCTAAATATGGTGAAGCACAGTATAGGTATCGTAACGGCTCTAAACCCTTATATTGGGTACAAAAATAGTACTAAGATAGCAAAAGAGGCTTTAGAGACAGGCAAATCGGTATATGATTTGGTGTTGGCGCATCAGTTGCTTAGCAAGGAAGAATTGGATAAGATATTAGATCCTGCTTCTATGATTAACGATTAAAAAGTTTTGATTTTTATAATATGAAAAATTATTTGCGAAGAAGTGTTGTGTTTGCCCTATTGGCTTATGGGCTTGTAGCACAATCGCAACCTTTGGTGAAAGAGGCTTCTACGCGCAAATTGCTATTTTCGTTTAAAGACGAGACAGAGGCTTCGGTATCACTTCCTGAAAATTCATCGTATTGGCGTTCTCTTGATGGGGACTGGCGTTTTAAATGGAGCCAACAGAGCGATGAACGTCCGCAGGACTTTTATATGCCTAATTACGATATTAGTACTTGGGATATGATAAAAGTGCCTTCGGACTGGAAAGTGTATGCGCTAAACAAGTATCACAAGCCCCGCTATGGTATGCCTTCGTATTGCCCGAACAACGAAGTGGGCTCCTATGTTAGGTTTTTTGAAGTACCTAAAGAGTGGAAAAAACGTGAAGTTTATTTAGATTTCACAGGCGTAGCGGGTTCGTTTTACGTGTGGGTAAACGGGCAAATGGTGGATGTTGCCGAGCATTCGGTTTCGGTAGTATCTTTTAACATTACAAAGCAGCTAAAAAAAGGAGATAATAAGTTGGCTGTAGAGGTGCATAGTACGGCTAATGATTCTATAGCTGAACGTTCGGGCGTACTGCAGTTGCCTGGGATATTTAGGAGTGTAGCGCTGCGTGCTACTCCTGAGTTACAGCTGAACGACTTGCAGATAATGGCAGATTCTCAGGATTTTGTAAATTGGGAACTGCAATTGCGTGCCCAAGTGCGTAATCTTCGCAAGAAAGCAGCACAGAACTATAAAATTCAGTATAAATTACGTGAAAACATATTGTATAGTGATGTGTTGCGCCGTCATTTAGAGCCTGTAGAGCAAGAAGTGCCTTTAGAAATCATAGGGGGTAAAACATCGGTGTGGAATGAAACTACTATGAAAGTGAAAAAACCTATGGTTTGGACAGATGAAACGCCTTATCGCTATACGCTTATTGCACAACTCATAGATAGAAAAGGGCGAGTAGCCGAAACGGTATCTACTCCTATTACCTTCAAAAAAATAGAAGTTCGCAAAAATAAAGAGATTTACGTAAATGGAGAACCCATAGAATTGAAGGGCGTAAAACGACAAGAGGGACACCCTGCGCAGGGTCGTACCCTTACACACGAGCAAATGGAAGACGAAATTATGCTGATGAAACGTGCCAATGTGAATTACGTTTATTCCATTCCGTATCCCCCCGACCCATATTGGTTTTACTTGTGTGATAAATACGGGATTTTCTTGGCTCGTGAAATAAATTTTGAAGACGCTCTATTGCCCAAAAAGCATTGGGTAGACCAGACAATTTATCTTTATACCGATAAAGGAACACGCTACGAAGGCTATGGTGAGGATTTTGGTAAAGGAATAGAAGAAAAAGCAGCGATGACCGATGGGGTTATCTTTGCAAGTAGAATACCTAAACCACAATTTTACCAGCTACAGAAAGATTATCAAAATATTGAGGTGAAAAAACTCTCAAACGATACTTTTCAGCTTATCAATAAAGCGTACTTTGAGCCAATGGACGGTTATGAAGGGGTTTGGACGCTTTATCGCGATGGACAAAAGGTGGAGGAACGCTCTTTTGACGTATCGCCTCTAAAACCACAGCTGAAGGGTACGGTAAGGCTTACCCCTAAACGAATGGATAGTGGGGCAGAATATTACGCTACTATAGAATTTAAGCAAGCTGCTGACCGACCTTGGTGTGAAAAGGGCTTTGTGCAGGCACGTGAGCAGTTTCTTTTGCAAAAGGGTACAAACAAGCCTAAGCAGCGCATTCTAAATCAGGGGGAAGCGCTACAGCTTACGGTAGATAAAAAAATAGTAGTAGGCAAAAACTTCACGGTGCATTTTGACTACGAACGAGGCACTATAGAAAGTCTTACCTATAACAATAGTAAAGTAATAGACGATAATGGGCTGAACCTGAATGTGCTAAGTGATGAGAAATGGCATCACAGAGTAATAGATCACAAAATTTTTGAGAATGAAGACGGTAGCTATAGTTATTGCTTTATGCTGGAATCAATAGAAGATAAGGCTCTGGCTACAACTACGGAAAGTGAAACTGTATCTCCTTTGGTAACCTATCAGGAGTTTATTGTCTTTACCGATGGCACTATAGAAGTGCTTACTAATATTACAGGCAATGATGAGCAAATAACTGTACCCCAATTGGGCTACGAAATAAAAATGCCTACAGTATTCTACAATTTTAAATACTACGGACGTGGGCGACAAGAAAATACCGAAGCTGACAAAGAAGCTGCTTTTATGGGAGTATATGAAGGCGATGTGCGCAGTGAGTTTGTACCTTATGCCCAGCCACAAACAATGGGGCAACACCAAGACACGCAATGGGCATCGATTACCAATATGCGCGGTACAGGAGCTGAGTTTGTAGCGATGCAACCGATGAGCGTATCGGCATTGCCTTATGGCGAAGCGCAACTAAAGGCAGCCGCACACCCTTACCAGCTACCTGAGCCTGATGGTACTTATATACGCCTTGACGCTATTACTGCTGAAAAGCCTACAAGCTATTGGTTTGGCTTTTTAATTCGTCCTGTGAGCAGATAAAGATGTACTTTCGGTTTAAACAATTTGACATAAAACAAGCTGCAACAGCTATGAAAGTGGGCACCGATGCTGTCTTGCTAGGGGCGTGGGTACCTATAGCACGTTACCATAAAATATTGGATGTAGGTGCGGGTACAGGGGTGCTTTCCTTGATGTTAACCCAGCGCTGCCCTACGGCAATGATAGATGCTGTAGAAATAGACGGGGTAGCTTATGCTGAATGTGTAGAGAATTTTACTAATAGTAATTGGGCAGTGCGCTTACGTGCGCACTGCATTTCATTTCAGGACTTTGTGCTGCGCGCTGCGGGTGATTATGACTTGATTATTAGTAATCCGCCTTTTTATAGGGCGGCATACAAATCGGGGAATGAGCAGCGCGATAGGGCTCGTTTTACTGATGGGCTTTCTTTTGCTGAGCTTGTAGAGGGTGTGGCTAAACTGCTTGCTGAAACAGGAAACTTTGCGGTGATACTGCCTTATAGTGAGGAGGCTTATTTTATGGAATTGGCACAGCAACAGGGGCTTTACCCGCAACGCCTGCTGCGCACGCGTGGTAACGCAACAGCACCTTTGAAGCGTAGTTTGATACTTTTTGCTAAAAAAGAATTGGCTGAGGTAGTGGCTGAAGAGCTTGTAATAGAGCAGGTACGCGGACAATATACTGAAGCGTATAAGGCTTTGACACGAGATTTTTATTTGAAATTCTAAATATTAATTTTGGAACGAGTATCTGCCAAACTATAAAAGATAAAGTGCTAAATATAGATATGAGACGGACTGCGGCAGCAGTAAAAATCTTTGCAATTAAAATAAGAAAAAGATGAACACCATAGTATTAAAAAATAGTATTAACTATCATCAATACCAGCAAATAGCAGACTTTTTTGCTACTATAGGGGTAGAAATAGCAAACTCTTATGGAGAGGTAACTTTGCAAGATGATGAAGCTCTTTTGGAGGCATTGGATATGGGGATTACACAAGCTGATAATGGGCTATTGATACCTCATAATGAAGTGATGCAAGAAATAGACTCTCTGATAAAAAGCTATCAAAAGTAATGAAAAAACTAACTATACGTTGGACTCCTATTGCCAAAATTCAATATAGTGAGATTATTACTTTTTGGATAGAAAAGACAGAAAGTACATCTTATGCAGAAAAAATTCAAAATGAGGTGGCTTATTCTCTTAATTTTTTATCTGAATTTCCTGAAATGTGCCCTATATTCCCCAAAAGGAACAATAAAAATGTAAGACAATTAATTATCCTCACAAATTACTCTATTTTTTATAGGATAATTGAAGAAAAAGAAGAAATTGAAATATTACTTTTTTGGGATAATAGAGCTAATCCTAAGAATTTGAGATTTAATTAAGAGTAGTGCTGAACTACACAAAAGATTAACAGCCAAATATGGAAATAAGATGGACTGAGGAAGCTATCAAAAACCTTTGTAAAATAACCAAATAAGAAATATTTCTATGAGTTTTGCTAATGATATTAAGAACCTAAGCAGTTTTTTAAAAGAGCAAGGTTTTTTGGCTGTACCGATGAATTACAATAACCTTCGTTCGTGGGTAAAGGAATTGGATAGCGAACACTTGGTTTATATGTATGTTTACGTCGGTCAGTACAAACAACATAGCCAAGATGGTTTTCTTATCGTATCGCCTCCACGTGATAACGATGATGTTTGGGAACGTACCTCCTTAGCTTTTGGCATTCCTTTAGATGAAAACTTTGAGTTAGGTTCAGGGTTTTATGACAAATACATCAATAGACTTACCAATCTATTGCCTAGTGCCGTTTGCTTAAAAGAAGCCGTAATCAATGAGATGCACAACCCCAGTGAGATTGCAACAAAAGGTATTAATACCGCTAAAATATTAGCTACTCGTTATATGAGAGTTGTACAAGGATTTCACGATTTGCAGAAAGCACCTAATTTTGCTGAGCTCTGCCAAATTAGCAAAGAAACGTGGTTAAAAAAGAAGAAAATCTATTGGTTAGAAGAAGATTTTGGCAAGAAATATCTTGAACCCTATGCCGATGATATTATAAAACAATATCCTGATACTTATACCGAAAGACTTAGTATTATTTTGGCTACTTATAGTGTTTTTAGGTAGTACCTTCTAAATTTTAAAACCTAATGCGATGAAAATAAAATCTTTACTCGGTGTTTTACTATTGATTGTGAGTGTGTATGGTTATGCACAAGGGGAGGCTGGTGGCAATGATTGGGCAGCAATGGGGTTAAAAGGCAAGGTAAAATCGGTGAAGACTTCTATTTATTTTGCTGAGGAAAAAGACAACGATTTTATCAAAGGTACCCCTTTCTCTCAAGGGATTTATCCCGCTGAAAAAATTAAACAGTACAGCGAAATGGAACGAATGGGGGTAAAAGCATTCTTTATACAGTTTTTAGTAAATATTATCCCTTCGGCTATTGCCTTTGATAAAAATGGCTTTATAACTGAAAAATGGCTTTATAACACTGTATCACCTAAGAAAATAGTGTATACTTACGACAAAAAGAATCGCCTTATTGATAAATCGACTTTTGTACACGAGTTTTTAGAGACAAAGGATACGCTGGTCTATAATGCTAAAGGGCAATTAGAGAAGGAAGTACTTGACCTAAAAACAAAAGATGAAACAATCTACACTTATACTTATAATGTTGATGGTGAGCTTATCCAAAGGAATTTTAAAAAAACTGAAGACCTCCCTTTGTTTAAAGAAATATACATTTATAACAATAAAAGACTTGTAAATAAGGAACTTTACCAATTCGACCGACTTATATGGCGAGGTCTTTATGAATATGGAGCAGAAGGAGAACTCATTAAAGCCATTTCGCAGAAAATAGACGACTTTATATGGCATTCTAAATATGCTTATGACCAAAACAACCAGCTGAAAGAAGAATATCTTTTGATAAATGAGAGTGAAAATAATGGATTTTTAAACAAATTCGGTTCAGATAGGCGTTTGACCTATCATTTAACTTTTTCTACCGATTATCTTTGTGAGTACAAATATACGGATGACAAGCAGGGTAATTGGGTGAGAATGATTACGTATGAAAATGGGGTTCCTATCCTTTACGTAGAGCGAAAAATAGAGTATTTTAAATAATTTCTTTTTTGTATATCTAAAAAATGTGTATCTTTGCGGGGTCATTTTGAATTTTGAATTTTGAATTTTGAATTGTGAATTGTGAAGTACAATGAACTTACCAAAGGATAAAGTAATTCCGCTGATTTTGAACTACAATGCTTGTTAAATCAAGAATGGGAAGACTTTCGCTTCAATGTTAATTATGAGGCATTTGTAATCAAACGTAAAAGGAATTATTATGACAACAAAACAGAATAAACAAGTGCAAAAACCTTTAAAGGTGCAAGAAGAAACACCTTACTATATATTGATGGAACCAGACCCCTCTCTTGATTTATATACTGATCACCCTTATTTTGTTGAAAAATTAGCACGGGCTAAAGAGACTATTAAAAGGGTGGGGTTACCTAAAAAATTCAGTAGTACAAGATAAATTGGCTGGGGCTAATAAACGATTGGCTAAGGTGGGATTTCCTCCGCTGATGACTAATAACTAATGACTAATATCTAAAAATGAAACTTTTCTATTCTAAAATTCTTCTCTTTGGGGAGTATGGCATCATTAAAAACTCGAAAGGGTTGGCTATCCCTTATAATTTTTATAAGGGTACGCTGAAAATGCTTGCTGAAGAGGAAGCGAAGAATGCTTTGGACGGGCAGAAAAGAGAAGAGGCTCGAAAATCGAATGAGGCTCTTAGTGCTTTTGCTTCTCACCTTGAGTCGTTGAGCAAGGAGGCAACTCCTATAGTGCAGTTTGACATTGCGCGCTTGAAGGCTGATATTGCTGCTGGGATGTACTTTGATAGTAGTATCCCTCAGGGTTATGGGGTGGGCAGTAGCGGTGCTTTGGTAGCGGCTATCTACAGCGAATACGCTATAAACCCTATTGATGCGATGGCACATCTTACTCGCGAACAGCTGCTGCAACTGAGGGCTATCTTTGGGCGTATGGAGTCGTTTTTTCACGGAACATCATCGGGGTTAGACCCGCTGAATAGCTACTTGAGTTTGCCGATTCTTATCAACTCGCTTGACCATATAGAGCCTACGGGAATACCTGTAGAAAGCCCTAATGGCAAGGGAGCTGTTTTTTTATTGGACAGTGGCGTAATTGGCGAAACTGCCCCTATGGTGCGTATTTTTATGGAAAATATGAAAAATGAGTCTTTCCAGAAAATGCTAAAAGAGGAATTTATAAAATATACGGATGCTTGTATTGATGATTTTCTAAAAGGGCGATTCAAATCGTTGTTTGGGAATATAAAAAATCTATCGAGCGTTGTACTGAACCACTTTAAGCCGATGATACCGCAAGAATTTCACACTTTGTGGAAACAGGGTATTGATACGGGTGATTATTTCTTGAAATTGTGTGGTTCGGGCGGTGGTGGCTATATTTTGGGCTTCACTGAAGATTTGGAAAAGGCAAAATGTTCCCTTGCGGGACATAAATTAGAGGTTGTATATCAATTTTAACAATGAGCGACACGATTAAACACGAGTGCGGTATTGCGCTAATCCGCCTACTGAAACCGCTTGAGTTTTACAAAGAAAAATACGGTTCTGCATTTTACGGAATCAACAAGATGTACTTGATGCTCGAAAAACAGCACAATAGGGGGCAAGATGGTGCTGGACTAGCGAGCATTAAGCTGGATATGGAACCCGGTGAGCGCTACATCAGTAGGGTGCGCTCTAACGCTCATCAGCCGGTGCAAGATATTTTTTCACAAATAAACGAGCGTATCAACAAAGGCTTTAAGGCTAATCCTGCCCTGAAAGAGGATGTTGCCTTGCAAAAACGAGAACTTCCTTATATAGGCGAGGTGGTAATGGGGCACGTGCGCTATGGTACTTTTGGAAAAAATAGTATTGAAAATGTACACCCTTTTTTGCGTGAAAACAATTGGATATACCGCAACCTGATAATGGCAGGCAACTTTAATATGACCAACGTAAATGAGCTATTCCAAAATCTTGTTCGCTTGGGGCAACACCCTAAAGACAAGACCGACACGGTGATAGTGATGGAAGGGATTGGTCATTTTCTGGACGATGAAGTAGAGGAATTGTACCGCAAACTAAAAGAACAAGGATACAGCAAAAGAGAGGCTTCTCCTTTTATAGCCAAGCAATTGGATATAGAACGGATACTGAAACGTGCGGCGAAGTACTGGGACGGCGGCTATGCTATGGAGGGAATGTTTGGACACGGCGATGCTTTTGTGTTGCGCGACCCTGCGGGCATACGTCCGGCGTTTTACTACCAAGATGAGGAGGTGGTAGTGGTGGCATCGGAACGCCCTGCCATACAAACTGTTTTCAATGTAAAATACGAAAATATACAAGAGTTGCCACCAGGGAATGCTATTATCATCAAGAAAAGTGGCGCAGTAGCTATCAAAGAGATTGTACCTGCTACAGTGCGCAAGGCTTGTTCGTTTGAACGTATTTACTTTTCGCGCGGCAACGACCAAGATATTTACCGCGAACGCAAAATGCTGGGTAGGTTGCTTTATCCGCACGTAGCCCAAGCTATTGGCAACAACTTGAAAGATACGGTTTTTGCTTATATTCCTAATACTGCCGAAACGGCTTACTTAGGGCTTATAGAAGAGACTGAACACCAACTGAATTTGCAAAAAGCAAAACAATTGGCAGTGGCTGACAAGGCTGAATACCCAACGATACTTTCGCAAAAAGTACGCACTGAAAAAGTGGCTATTAAGGATGTGAAGTTGCGAACCTTTATAACTGAGGATAGCAGCCGCGATGACCTCGTAGCGCACGTGTATGACATCACCTATGGCTCGGTGCAAAAAGGAGATGCTTTGGTGATTATAGACGATAGTATCGTACGCGGTACGACCTTGAAAAAGAGTATATTGAGTATTTTGAGCCGATTGGAGCCTAAGAAGATAGTAATCGTATCTTCAGCGCCACAAATACGTTACCCTGACTGCTATGGTATTGATATGGCGCGTTTGGAGGACTTGGTGGCTTTTCAGGCGGCATTGGCATTGCATAAAGAGCGGGGCACGTATGACCTTATAGAAGCTGTATACAAAAAGTGCCTGTCGCAAGTAGATTTGACCGATGATAAGGTGGTGAATTACGTAAAAGAAATATATGCTCCTTTTAGCAATGAGGAAATCTCGGGCAAAATACGCGATTTGTTGCTGCCTAAGGATTTTGCATCGGAGGTGGAGGTGATTTTCCAAACGGTAGAGAATCTTCACCGCGCTTGTCCGGAAAATCTTGGCGATTGGTATTTTACAGGCAACTATCCTACTAATGGTGGTAACCGTGTAGTGAATAGGGCGTTTATTAACTTTTATGAAGGAAATAAAGAACGAGCATATTAAAATAATGATTAAATAATAAATGAGGCTGTCCAAAGTGAGGGCGATTTGCCAATCGCCCGTACAATGTGAAAAGAGATTGATTATCAGAGCGATTAACTTTGGCAAACTCTGAAAGTTTGCCAAAGTGCGTGGCACATAATTGATTATATAAACTTTGGCAAACTCTGAAAGTTTGCCAAAGTG
>NZ_KB291330.1:95332-102917 GCF_000318275.2 Capnocytophaga sp. oral taxon 332 str. F0381 | reverse complement strand
AAAGTTTGCCAAAGTGTGTGGCGCAATCATACTTAAAAAAACTTTTTGGACAGCCCACTGAAAATAAAGATATATTAAAAGCGTTAGCTTTTGTTCTGTTACTCGTAAAAATCTGGAAAATTTTTAAAATAACACAGAAACAAAAGGATAATGCTCCTCCTATTATAGGCGTGAGCTATCTATTTCTGTGTTATTGAGCGATTCCAGACGCTTACGGGTAGCAGAGTAGAATATTAGTTCACGCTTTTTTATGTCTACTTTACAAAAAAAAGCGTTAGCTTTATTCTGTTACCCGTAAAAATCTGGAAAATTTTTGTCAGTAACGCAGAATATAGGTTAGCCTGTAGAGCAAAGGAAGCGCGATAGTGTCTTCCTTTGCTATGAGCTACTTTTTTTATCTGTGCAAAGAGTAGAGCTGCTGTTCCACGCTTTTTAAGCGTTATTTCTTCACTTAGGAACAGGTGAAGGCTCTTTGCTATGGAACTTCCACAAGTAAAATCGAAACAGCGAGTAGCTGATCACGGCGAGGTGTATACTAACCCGCGCGAGGTAAATGCTATGCTCAATTTGGTAAAAGAGCAGAGTTTTAGCCTCAGTGCTACTTTTTTAGAACCCGCCTGCGGCAATGGCAATTTTCTTATTGAAATCTTGCACCGCAAGCTCTGCACCCTTGCTGAGCAGTACGGCAAGCAGCCTTTGGCGTATGACACCCATCTGCTACAGGTTGTGGGCAGCATCTATGGGATAGATATATTGCCCGACAATATAGCCGAATGCCGCGAACGGCTTTTTAGCGAACTTTTGAGTACCTATGAGCCAATACAAGGACACCCTTTAGAAGATGCCCTTGCTAATAGCGTTCGGTTTATAATGCAAAAAAACCTTATTTGTGGTGATGCCCTTACTTATAAAACAGCTGATGGACAGCCGATTGTATTCTACGAATGGCTTTTTAGTGCGCCCGACTTTACACAAGTAGCCTATCGCACTTTTGATTTTGAGACCACTACCGCTGGCAATGTAGGTAAACAGCTTGATATGTTTGGCATAAGCAATGAGATACACGCACAAACCTCGGTGTATAAGCCTTATTTGGAAATTAGCAAATTTGGAAATTAGAAAATTAACTCATTGACGAATTATTATGGATATATTAGATTGTTTAGCAAACCTGAGTAATGATGAGGTTTTCACTTCGCCAGCAATAGCCAACCGTATGCTCGACACCCTGCCTGATACGTTGTGGAGCGACCCCAATGCTAAGTTTTTAGACCCTTTTACTAAGAGTGGTGTATTCTTGCGCGAGATAGCCAAACGCCTGATGCAAGGTTTGGCTACAGCGATACCCGACCGGCAAGCGCGCCTTGACCATATACTGGGGCAGCAGCTCTACGGCATTGCCATTACCCAGCTTACGGCACTCACCGCAAGGCGTACCCTTTATTGTAATAAAGATACTACCGAGTTAGCACACTGCCTTACCGATGTTTTTGCCCAGCAAGGCAACCCCGATGGCAATATTTATTTTGAGCCCTGCGAGCATACCTTCGTTAAGGGCAGATGCACTTATTGCGGTGCCACCGAAAGAGAGTTTGGTGCAGAGCAACGTAGCGCCCTAGAACAACACGCTTATCTATTTATACATAACAAAAACCCTTATAAAGAAATGCAATTTGATGTAATCATCGGCAATCCACCTTACCAGCTAAATGTAGGTGTTGAGAGTAAAAGTTTTGCCATAGCTATTTACCATAAGTTTATAGAGCAAGCCATAACCTTAAACCCTCGTTATTTATGTATGATTGTACCCAGTAGGTGGTTTGCAGGTGGTAGAGGTTTAGACGATTTTAGAGAGAAAATGTTAAATGACAGAAGGCTTAAAGAAATTCACGATTTTCCTAATGCTTCAGAAGTATTTCCAGGGGTAGAAATAAAAGGAGGGGTAAACTATTTTCTTTGGGACAGAAAATATAAAGGAGACTGCCGCGTTGTTTCCTATGAAAATGGAGAAGTTATATCTGAAATGACACGAGCTTTAAAAGAAGAAGGAGCAGATGTCTTTATAAGAGATAATCAAGCTATTAGCATTTATCATAAAGTCAGAAACTTTAATGAAAAAAGCTTTAGTGAGTTTGTTAGTGTACAAACACCTTTTGGATTGTTATCATCTTTTAAATCATATAAAAAACAATCTTTCAAAGATGCAGTAAAAATATTTGGAAATCAATTTATAGGATACATAAGTGAAGAACAAGTTCACAAAAATAAGCAATGGGTTCTCGAACATAAAATACTTGTACCTAAAGTTTTTGGAAATGGTGAAATAGGGACTGATAATATCAAACCTATTTATGCAGAACCCAATTCTTGTTGTACACAAACTTACTTAGTAATAGGACCTTTTGCTACTGAAAAAAAGTGTAGGAGTATAATACGATATATACGAACTAAATTTTTTCATTTTATGCTCAATATGAAGAAAAACACACAAGATGCAATGAGAGGTGTTTATCAATTTGTTCCTCAGCAAGATTTTGATGAGGAATGGACAGACGAAAAGCTATACCGCAAATATGGTCTTACAGCGGAAGAAATAGCTTATATAGAAAAAATGGTAAGACCAATGGAGTAGAATTAATAAAAGAGTAATAAAGAAAAGAGAAACATACACAAACAGACTAACAAGTTTAATATAAATAATATAATAATGAATATAGCAAATTATAAAGAATATTGTTTTGCAGACTATAGTTCTACTGATGAAGAAATAGATGGTTTAAAACTTGGTGATGTAGTAATAATAGATTATGACCATCAAGGACAGTACAATCCTAAAATAGGTATCATAATACAAATACGGATTTTGGATGATGTGAATGATGAATATATACGAATAGATAGCTGTGGGATGTGTTCTTCAAAAAGCCTTAGGCTTGCTACGGACGAGGAAATACAGAAGTACCGCCCAAACATTCTAGAAGAAAATTGGAACAAAGAGAAAGCTAAAGAATGGAAGACTACTAACGATCGAATAATGGCTATATTAGGAAAGAAAAAAAAGCAGTCCAACAACAGTTCAAGAATAATCTAACTAATTACTGATTTTATGAATATTCCTCGTATTTATGCGTATTCTGATGAGCGTTTTCCTAATTGCCTAAAGGTGGGTTATACTACCCTTACGGCTGAAGAGCGCGTACGCCAGCAAACTGAAGCTGTGAAAATGCCTAAACAAACGTGGCGTATAGAACTTGATGAGCTCGCTATTCGCAATGATGGCACGTTTTTTACCGACCACGAAATTCATCGTGGCTTACAGCGTATGGGGGTGGTGCGTGAAAAAGGCGAGTGGTTTCGCTGTAGTGTCGAGCTACTAAAAGCGTGTATTACCTATGAAAAGACGGGGCAATACGATACCGATGCGAGTCGCTATCACAGCTTTGCAATGCGCCCTGAACAACAAAGAGCGGTAATGATGACCGCGGCTTATTTTAACAAAAATCGCCCTGCTGGAGGACATATACCGCATTTTCTCTGGAACGCCAAAATGCGTTTTGGCAAAACCTTTGCTGCCTATCAGTTGGCTAAAACGATGGGCTGGAAGCACTTGCTTGTTATCACCTTTAAGCCTGCTGTGGTAAATGCGTGGCGCGAAGACCTGACTAAGCATATTGATTTTAAAGGCTGGCAGTTTGTATCGCAGTCGGAGATTGATACCTCTCCGGAACAGATAGATAAGCAGCGCCCGTATGTGTATTTTGGTTCGTTTCAAGACCTATTGGGCAAAGACAGAACTACGGAGGGCATTAAAGAGCAAAACCAATGGATACACCAAACGCATTGGGATTGTGTGATATTTGACGAATACCACTTTGGGGCGTGGCGCGAAAAAGCACAAGACCTTTTCGGTGATCCTAAAACAGCGACAGAGATAGAAAGGCAACTTAAAAAAGAGTACGAAGACTACCGAACAGAGGCTAAGACTATAGAAGAAGAAGAGGGTAACGATATTAGCTTTGTAGAGGATTTTGATGAGGAAGCCCTGCCCATTACTACTAACCATTATTTGTACCTCTCTGGCACTCCTTTCCGTGCGCTACAAAACGGCGACTTCTTAGAAGACCAGATTTTTAGCTGGACATATACCGATGAGCAACAAGCCAAAGAGCAATGGCAGGGCGATAACAACCCCTATCTGTCGCTGCCCAAAATGCAGATGATGCTCTACAAACTGCCCCAAAAGGTAGAAGAAATGGCTGAGAAAGGTGATAAAGATGAGTTTGACCTCAATGTTTTTTTTAAAGCTGAAGGCAAAGGAAAACACGCTACATTCAAATATCAAACAGCGGTGCAAGGTTGGTTGAATTTTATCAAAGGGCAATTTTTAGATGCTAATGAAACCGAGCTGAAAGCGGATATTTATGCCCCTATGCCTTTTTCGGACGTGGAATTGCTCAGAAACTTGCAACATACTTTTTGGTTTTTGCCTAATGTATCGGCTTGTGATGCGATGGAAAATTTGCTAAAAGCGAATGTGTTTTTCAAAAACTATAAGATTATCAACTGCTCGGGCACTAAGGCAGGGATAGGAGAAGAAGCCTTGAAGCGTATGGAACAGCAAATGGACGACCCTATTAGATCGGAGTCGATTACGCTATCTTGTGGCAAGCTCACTACAGGGGTATCGGTGCCTGCGTGGTCGGGTATTTTTGTGCTTAGGAGCCTTACCAGTCCGGAGACTTATTTTCAGTCGATTTTTAGGGTGCAGACACCTTGGGTACTGAAAAACCCGAATAACACTTCGCCCAACCGCGAGGAAATACTTAAAACCTTGTGTTATGTATTTGACTTTGCCCCTGACCGCGCACTGAAGCAGATAGACCAATACTGCGGTCAGCTGACGATGAATAGCGAGATAAGCAGGGAGCAGGCAGTAGCTGAGTTTATACACTTTTTGCCGGTGCTTTACTACGAAGGGGGACGATTAGACGCTATTAATGCACAGGATATATTAGACAAAATTATAGTGGGTACGACAGCCAACCAGCTGGTGCGGCGCTGGGAAAGCAATCTGCTGGTGAATGTAGATACCCTTACTTTAAGTAGGCTGATAAACAATGCCGAAGCAATGGCTGCCTTGGAGAGTATAGAAGATTTTCGCTCGCTACGCGATGACCTTACGGCAGTGATTAGCAAGAGCGAAAAGATAAAAAAAGCCAAGAAAGAGGCTGCCGAAAAAAGAGAAAAACCCGATAAGAAAATAACCGGAGAAGAAAAAGAGTATAATAAAAAACGCACTGAAATACAGAAGAAGTTGCGCAAACTCGCTACGCGTATTCCGTACTTTATGTACCTGACTACCTATCGCGAAGAGACTTTTTACGATGTGGTGCGGCGTTTGGAACCAGAGCTATTTAAACGCGTTACGGGACTTACTCAGCAACAATTTGAATTGCTTGCCTCGTTGGGGGTTTTCAATAAGGGATTGATGAATGATGCTGTTTATAAATTTAAACGCTATGAAGATGAGAGTTTTGTAGTATTATGATGCGTTTGGTAAAAGGTATAAGCTATAAATTTGTGTAGTGGTGCTTATATTTAACAGAAAATATTTGTATATGTGCTAAACGGGCTGTACCTTTGTAGCTGCAAAAAGAAAGAGCGTACTAATGCATCTCGATTTTCTTAATCAATATTTTACGGAAGTGCACTTTGCTAAGGGTGAACTCATTACCCGCGCTGGGGAAGTAGAAAACTACTTGTATTACCTTAGCGATGGCATAGTGCGCTTTTTCTATTACAATCCACTTACCGACAAAGAAACTACTGTAGATATTCTCTTCAGTGAGCAGTTTTGTCTTTCTTATACTTCGTTTGTAAAACAAGAGCCTTCTTTGCTCTCTATTGAAGTCCTCAAAGAGGTAACCGCCTATAAGATAGGGCGAGAGCACCTTAATATCCTAATTGGCGATATACACTTTTTAGAAATAAAAGTAGGGATATTAGAACATCTTCTTATTGAGAAAATGAAACGCGAAGCCCAGTTGCTATTGCAATCTCCTGAAGAAATTTACCGGACTCTTTTAGAAAAAGACCCTAAGATTATTCAGAATATACCTCTTAAATACATTGCTTCTTATATAGGTATTACCCCTCAAGCTCTCAGTAGAATACGCAAACGGATATTTTAATTTCATTTCTTAACTCAAGTTCATTTTTTTTATCTTTTTCTGCCGTTACTTTGCATCGTAAAACAAATACAAACTAAAAATGAACTTAAAAATGTTACCTATTACTCTTATTATGGCAGTTGCAGCTTTTAAAGCTAATGCTCAAACAGCTGATTTTCTAACACTTATTACCGCTGCTACTCAAGCCCCATCGGGACATAACTCTCAGCCTTGGTGGTTTGAGACCTCTGAGCATAGCATCGTTATCAAACCTAATTTTGAGAAAGCCTTACCTGCTGTTGATAGTCAGCATCGAGAACTCTTCATTAGCTTGGGTTGTGCTCTCGAAAACCTTTGCCTCAAAGCCACTCAGCTACATTATCAAACAGAGGTAAACATTAACGAGGAAGGCGTTATTACCATTGGGCTACAACAATCGGCTACTGTTGTGCCTAATCCTTTAGCTGAGGTTATTGCAAAACGCCAAACTAACCGCTCTGAGTATAACCATAAGCGCATAGACCCTACGCTACTGCAAAATCTTGTTGCTAAAACAGAGGCTACGGGTATTTTTACCTTTGCCAATGGTTCTCCGCTCTATGAACTGCTCACTCAAGCTGTCTTGCAGGGGAATACCGCTCAAATGTCAGACCCTGCTTTTAAAAACGAACTCCTCTCGTGGATTCGCTTCAACAAAAAACATTCTGAAAGCACTAATGACGGACTTAGTTATGCTGTACTCGGCGCTCCTAACTTGCCTCGCTGGGTAACTGAACCTATCGTAAAAGGCAGTCTGAATGCCAAGACGCAAAACAAAACTGACCTCAAGAAGATATTGTCATCATCTGATATGGTGCTTATCACTACTGAGCAAAACGATATACGCACGTGGATACAAACGGGGCGTACTCTCGAACGCTTTTTACTCTTGCTCACCGAGGCTGGCATAGCACACGCTTACCTGAATCAGCCGTGCGAAGTGCTTGAGGTAAATACCTCTCTTCGCGAAAAACTGCCTACCAGTACTCCTATTTATCCTCAAATTCTTTTGCGTATTGGTTATGCTAAACCTGTAGCCTATTCTAAGAGAAAAGACATCAAAGAAGTAATTATTAACAACTAATTTGTACTTTGCGCTTTTCATAACGCTCGTGAAGGCTGCCCAAAAAAAGTTTTGTTTTGTGAGGGCGATTGGCAAATCGCCCCTACAATGTGAATAAACATCCCCCTGCCCCAAAGGGGAGAGATGTCACAATCATACTATTAAAGACTTTTTGGACAGGCTCAAGTGTGGGACGGGTAGGTCTTGTGAGACTTTTGGGACTTTTGGGACGGGTAGGACTTGTGGGACAGGTGGGAGAATTTTGGATTGAGGGGTAGAAAAACTTTGTCAAACTCTGAAAGTTTGCCAAAGT